>NZ_JBBMET010000005.1:0-271600 GCF_040096425.1 Lachnospira sp. CLA-JM-H23 | reverse complement strand
AGCCAAATTCGTTCTCGGCTACTCCATAGTAATCGAAATTAACCTTACCATTATCTATACGCCAAAATCCACTTTCACTTGACCTTATACCTGTGTAGTCATATCTTACTTTTCCATTTTCTACATAATTCTTTTAATATTGCTATCAGCCATATAATTCCTCCGTTTCTGTATTGCGATTTTCATATACTTGTCTTATGTAACAATATTAATTTTTACCTAATTTTATCAAACTAATATCTTTATATAAAATTCTTATGCTATTATTCACGTCTACAAGTAAGTCTAATCTTATATATATTATATTATATATGAGATTATAAGTAAACAAAAAATGGTCTATGTTCTGACTTTCAATAACCAGCATTTCTACTAAATATTCAGTAAAAATGCTAATTATTAAAAATAAGTTAACATAAACCAGTTTATAATCTATTTATTCAAAATTGTCCAATGTATATTATTATTTATTGCATAATTATGAGCATACCTATTCTCAATTACCCTCATACAAAGCTATGGATCCATAAACACGATTGAACACATTTTTATAGTATATGTATTTTTTTGCAAGTACATTATAAATCAGGATACTATTCTTTTTATGAATGGTATTTTCTTTAATAACAATGTAATTATATATCCACATATAAAAATAATAATACAATATATAAATGCATACAACATTCGTGGTATTGGTATTATATCTTGAAACAACTTACTAATATATCTTGTTATAGCTGTATGATCCTTAATATATATGTGTGTAAGATAAATCCCAAAGGTACATCCCCCCAATGAAATAATCTGTTTACTAATTTTAGAAAGGAGCTGCGATTTATCATTTAAATACTGACATGTAACAAATACCGTTATACAGTTAATCAATACAAACGTATCGTGAAATGCCTGAGAACTCTCTTCATTACATACCCCCATAACTGATGCCCTATAATATGTCAAATAACATGACATAAAAATAGTACATATATTAATACCCCAGAGAATTAAAATTCTTTTTTTGTTCCAAAATTCCTTCACTCTATAACTAAGAAAATAACCCATTAATGGAAATATTACTATATTAGATGTTATCCATCCTAAATCAATATTATTATTTAATGTGTATCTTCCCCGCCATAAAATATACTGTAAGCTTGGAATAATCATTTTAAAAGTGATATATAAAATAGTCATATATATATAATCTTTATTGCTAAGACTCTGTGCAATCTTCTGTAATAAAGGCAGACATATTAATAATGCAATATATACATATAAATACCAGAATGAAAAATTCCAGTTATAAACATAAAGCTGTCTGAAAAATCGCACAATATTAAAAGCTTCAACCCCTTCTTTTACTAAAACCATATAATAAAAAAATGACCATATTATCAAAATACAACATATGTGTAACACCCTGTGTTTCCATAAATATCTAAGCGATTCCTCTTTACGGTTTAACATAAGTGCCCCTGTTATCATAAAAAAAAGTGGAACTGATATTTTACAAAATACCGAAATAAACAGATATATCCAATATTGAATACTTCGTGGCTCATAAGATGCAAACAAAAAATATCCCATAGTACCTGTATGATTAAAAATCACAAAAAATACAGCTATAATCCTTATAAGTTCTATATCCAATCTTTTATTATCCATGTTGTATTTCCTTTCCAGGTAGTAACCCTATAAAATGGGATTTTATATCAAAATCCAGCATATACATATTAAATGCTATGCTGGATTAAATCAATTAATTTATTTTATCTTGTTCCATATGCAATATTAACGTCACAGCCGCCTGCTATTCCAGGAACTCCTGCTGTACTTGAATACTGCCACATTCTGTAATTATATCCAATATTAGGAACCTTGTCACCTTCCTGCCATACTTTACCTGTTTCATCATAATCATTCCAATACCAGGCAAGCCATATATCATAACTTGAAGATAATTTTTCTGTATCAACATAATTAAGATAATCAAATTTGTTGATATATATCATAGGATCATATCCCCTATTTTTTACTGTATCACAAAATGCTACACTCATTGCTGTACGTAATTCACTATTACTGCGCAAATCCTGAGTTCTGTAACCACTTGTTGTTTCCCAATCAAATACAACTGGATATGAGATATTATAACCAGCAATTAAATCACAAATATAATTAGCTTCTTCAATAGCTTCATCTACAGACATTGCCTGAGAGAAGAAATATACACCTACCTGTAAACCATTGGAAAGTGCACCTTTTATATTCTCTTCATAATACTTATCTGTATAAAGACTTCCATCATCACCTATAGATCTTCCAGCAACTTTTACCATTGCGAATTTGTAACCTGCATTTGCTACTTCCGCCCAGTTAAGTACGCCTTCTCCATTGTCATTATTATGGTGTGATACATCTACCCCTTTAATTATACCAGATATACCTTCTTTAGATACAACCCAGCCTGATTTTACTGTATATATGCAATCTGACTGATTAATTGTTCCAGAATAATCAAAATCGACTTTTCCATCCTTTATGTAAAATTCACCATTCTCATTGGAAGCAATACCTGTAAACTTAAAATTAACAATACCTGACTCTATTTTCCACCAGCCATTAGCATTCTCTCTAATACCTGTATAATCATATCTTACTTTGCCGTTCTCTACATATACCCAGACATCTCCATCCTGAATAACATTTGTATAAGCAAAATCCACGCCACCATTTGATACATACATTCTTCCGTTATCACTATCAGCTAAACCAGTATAATCAAAATTAACTTTACCGCCTTCTATCTTCCACCAGCCATATTCATTCTCGGCTATTCCATAATAATCAAAGTTAACTTTTCCACCTTCTATGCGCCACCAACCATATTCATTATCAGCTACCCCATAATAATCGAAATTGACCTTGCCGCCTTCTACTTTCCACCAGCCACATTCATTTTCAGCTACTCCATAATAATCAAAATTAACCTTGCCGCCTTCTATCTTCCACCAGCCATATTCATTCTCGGCTATTCCATAATAATCAAAGTTAACTTTTCCACCTTCTATGCGCCACCAACCATATTCATTCTCGGCTACTCCATAATAATCAAAGTTAACTTTTCCACCTTCTACTTTCCACCAGCCACATTCATTTTCGGCTACTCCATAGTAATCAAAATTAACTTTTCCACCTTCTACTTTCCACCAGCCACATTCATTTTCGGCTACTCCATAGTAATCAAAATTAACTACGCCATTTTCTATACGCCACCAGCCGAATTCATTCTCGGCTATTCCTGTATATGTATAATCAACAACACCATTTTTTACATACAGCCATTGATTATTATATTCTCTTACACCTGTATAATCATCTTTTATCTTACCATTTTCTACATATACCAGCTTATCACCGGATTTAACTATTCCTGTATAATTACTTTGAACAGCTGTTGTATCCTCATATGTCTGTTCATTTTTTACTGATACAGCATTATGATTACCATCATATGCCAACACCTTTGTATTACACAATAAAGTTATTCCAAGTACCGCTCCTGTAAACATTAATATTTTTTTCAAAAATATCATCTCCTTATACACATAATTATTAATCTTAATTAAAGAATTAAGACCTATATAAATATAATACTTTTATTTTAAAAATGCTATTTTTTTACGAATTTTTTTATAATTACATTTTTTTCTTCATTATTAAATGTTATAACAAAATAAACAATCGTTCCTAAAATAACCATTACTATAGCACAAATCACTAATCCTATCCAATTATCAGGATTAAATAATATTGAGATTACTTTAAAAATAAAACACATTAATACAGTTGCAAACAAATGTTTAAAAATCAAAGGATAAAAATATGATCTCTTTATTCCTAAACACCAACAGGCATAAACAGGATTAAAACAAAAATTTATTAAAAACATTATAACTGCCGTTGTTATAGGTACTGCGTATACACCCAAATTGGTATATTTTATTAAAATAAACATTCCGACAACATTTAACAAACCTCCAATAATTGTTATAAAACAGGGAATCTTATTCTTAACAGTAAGTGTATTAACATAATATATTGGTTGTAGGAATATATCCATTATGTATGTAAAAACAGTAATTATTGTCAAAATATGAAGCAGCTTATAATCCTGACTTGGCAGCCACAATTTATAGAACAAAAATCCTAATGCAAAAAATCCACTAAATGCTAAACTTCCGAAAAAGCCACATAATTTCATGGATTTTTTTAATTGATTTAAAAACTTTCCATTAATGCCTTCTGAATAAGTTCTTAATAATTCTGGCTGTAATGGCTGAAATATAATTCCTGCCAATGAACTAAATATTGTTCCAATACTCTTAGACACAGCAATCTGTCCTGTCTGAATATCTGTAAGCATTGCATTGGAAAAAAGTAAATCCAGACCACTATTTAACGTATTACCTAACTGGTTAATTGAATTCCATAAACCATTGGTAAGAAGCATTTTTACTTTTTGGTTTGAATGTAACCTCATATTATATCTAAAATCAGGAACAAGTTTTTTATTTGAAAAATATGAACCTAATAAGATAATTAACGCTGCTACTATGGATCCAACACCCACAAACCATAACGAAGGATTAAATATAGAAAATAATACAATTAATACACACATATTAGCTGTATATGATATTATTTTTATTATTCCAGAAATATCTAATCGGTCTTTAATATAAAATCCCGTACTAAAAGGCGTTGACATTGTTGTTGCCACAAACGCCACAAACATAGTTGCAAACAATAATCGCACTGAATGCAGCAATTCCAGCGGTATCTTTATTATACAATCAATTTTAATTGTCAAAATGGAAAAAACCACAGATAATAATATACATAACACTATACTTGCATTGATAGAAGATACATAATAGGATTCAGCCGCCTCAATATCGTGCTTATGATAATTAATCGTAATATATCTTACTACAAATGAAGTCAATGCAATTGTAACTATTTCTCCATAACTAACAAATGTTTTTGAAATAGAAACAAAGCCATATGCCTCAATACCTATATTCTCAGTAACATATGATGTTAAAAATAATGTAACCAGATAACCTACTACTGATGATATTCCCATTATTATAATAGATTTTAATGTTCTTTTATTCACTTTGCACCTCTATTTTTATATAAAGCATATTAATGTAACATTATATAAATATCTCACTACATTTATCAAGTACAGAAGCAATTGTTGCATCCATATCATAATACTTATTTATACAGTCTTATCAGCAAATATTTTTAGTATTATATATTACTTATATATTTATCGACAAACTCAACGACATCATTTACGACATCTGCTGCTATACCTTTATCAATAGTATTTTCTTGTTTATTTGCAATTAATACGCTCCTGCAACCAGCTGCATTTCCGGCAATAATATCATTTTCACCATCTCCAACCATAAAGCTATCTGAAAGACTGATATTAAAATCTTTTTCTGCCATATATAACATTCCTGGCTTTGGTTTTCTACACTTACAATCAATCTTTAATTCTGGTATTTCTCCTTCATAACCCTTATGAGGATGGTGTGGGCAATAATATAATCCATCAATATAAGCTCCATCTAATCCAAGCAGAGTTTCCATTTTTTTATGGATCATATCTAACTGTTCATATGTAACTTCACCTCTTGCTATAACTGGCTGGTTAGTAACTACAATACACAGATATCCACTATTATTTATCTTTTTAATTGCATCTGCAACACCATCAAGCAGTTCAAATTCATCAATATCTCTTAAAAATCCCTTATATACATTAATTGTGCCATCACGATCTAAAAAAACAGCTTTCTGTTTATTTGCTAAATTCTTTGCACTGACTATTCCTTTTTTATAATCGTTTTCTACAGCATAATACCTCTCAGGTGTTCCCATATCTTTTACATACTCGGGACTATCGTAGCATAACATAAAACCTTTACCACACAATGGTTTTAAAATCTGACGATCTAAATCCACCTTAACAACTTTTCCATTAATTTCCCTGCCAATATCATCTTCATTTATTGAAAGCATATCCAGAACAGACGGATCTATTATATGTAACCCTGCATTAACCCTGTTTTTGTACCATTGTGGTCTAGCATCCTCTTTGGTAAGCCACTCTTCAACTATTGACTTTTCATTTGCTACAATTAATCCACTATCGTACGGATGACTATTAGGATGGGTAAATAATGTAACTAATGCTTTATGCTCTTTGTGAAACTTTAACATTCTATTAAAATCCACCTCAAACATTGCATCTGCATTTAATAATAAAAAAGGCTCTTTTCCCAGTAAGTTTCTTATTTTAAATAATGCTCCTGCATTTCCTAATGGAATTTTTTCTTCAAAATACTGTATATTTACATTCCATTTTCTTCCATCTTCAAAATATTCTTTTATCTTATCTCCCATATGTGAAATTGTTATGATTATATCATCAAAACCTTGATTATGCAGGGATATTATTTCTCTTTCTAATACAGGTACACCATCAATAGGAATAAGTGGTTTAGGGATATCTGGAAACATTTCTGATATTCTCGTTCCTTTTCCACCTGCCATTATTACTGTTTTCATATTACTTATGCCTTTCCATTACTACCCAATACATTTATCATTTTGTGTTCAACCAATTCTTTAACATACGCACGGCCTTGTTTAAGATATACTCTAGGATCAAACATATCCTCATTCTCCACTAAAGCTTCTCTTACTCCTGCTGTCATTGCTAATCTTATATCAGAATCTATATTAATTTTACATACTGAACTCTTGGCAGCCTTTCTTAACATATCTTCTGGAATGCCTACTGCATCTTTTAATTTTCCACCATTTGAATTAATTATATCAACATATTTAGCAGATACACTTGAAGCTCCATGTAAAACAATCGGAAATTCTGGAAGTCTTTTAGAAACCTCTTCCAGAATATCAAATCTAAGCTGTGGCTTTGTACCTGGTTTAAATTTAAACGCTCCATGACTTGTTCCTATTGCTATTGCTAATGAATCAACACCTGTTTTAGATACAAATTCTTCTACTTCTTCTGGTTTTGTATAGGAATGATGCTCTACATTAACATCATCTTCTACACCTGCCAACTGTCCAAGCTCTCCTTCTACAACTACACCACGCTCATGTGCATAATCTACAACTTTTTTGGTAAGTTCAATATTTTCCTTAAACGAATACTGAGAACCATCAATCATAACAGATGTAAAACCACCATCTATACACGATTTACACATTTCAAAATCTGCTCCATGATCAAGATGTAAAGCAACTGGAATATCCTTATATTGCATAGTTGCTGCTTCAACCAGTTTAACAATATAATTATGTCCCGCATACTTTCTAGCTCCATTAGATACTTGTAATATAACCGGAGATCTCAACTCACCGGCTGCTTCCATAATTCCCTGTATAATTTCCATATTATTAACATTAAAAGCACCAATTGCATATCCTTCTTTATATGCTTTTTTAAACATTTCTGTAGTTGTAACTATTGACATTTCCATTGTCTCCTTAATGAATTATAATCTATAATTTCTATTTTATCATTCTTCTTTTATCGTTCTTTTAAATTTGTCAAACTTTTCTTTTAAATAAGCATTATTAAGATTTTTTCTTATATATATAGTTATTAATATACTAAATGGATTAAATACCAAATTAAATATCCCATTATTAACAATTGAATTCAAAAGAATAAATATCCAAATTAATGTTAAATATTGATTATTTATTAATTGAGTATATTTAAGAACAAAACAGCATAATATTAATGCAACAATTAAAAATAAAATTCCTTCCGCAACAAGCATATGCATATATTCAGAATCTAATATCTCATAATATCCATTATTAATTCCATTAGTAAAATTAGTACCTAATATCTTTATTCCATAACTTTTAATTATTATATTACCTATATTCAATCTTCCATTTAAGGCTTTGTCTAATATATTTCCCACTAATGGAAACACCTTATATATAACAAGTAATATTATTGTAATGAATAAAAATATAAATGGCAGAAATTTTATTATACCAGAAGCCAATATTTTACTATCTTTTGTTTTTTTTCTATATTGTAAAACATTATAACAGGCAATAAATAATGCTATCATTACTGTTCCTGTTATTGTAAGGCACTGGCTAAATATGAATGCATCTACTACCAGCCAGAATACATTATCCTTCCATGTTATTTTACCACTTTTTAAATAATAATACATAAATACAATAGGCATCAACATCATTATCATTTGCCCTGGATATTCAAATCCATTACCACCAGCTATCCATGCCCCACCTAATTTATCACGCGATGTAATTACATTCTCTATTATTCCTGCCTTTGAAGATATGAAAGTTATTACATATAAAACGACAGAAATATTAAATAAAGAACGAATATATTTATCCATATACTCTTCTTCAAATATTGTTGAAAACAATAATACAACAAATACACTTTTTCTTTCACCTAAAAAAGACTGGAACAAGAAAAAAAGCATTATTGTAGAAAGTAATAATGATATACTTTTCTTCTGTACTACCTTATATACAATATAAGAAAATGCTAACATATAAGAAATTAATTTTGTAAATGTCACTATTAATTTTATCTCATCAATTTTAATAAACGTCGTATATTCTATATATCTTGGAATATAATATAATACAAATATAACTGCAAAAATATAATATGCATTAACTTTTTTAATCATATTCTTAACCTCTGAATCTAACCATATTATAAAGAATAAATTTTTTCACTATATTCCTTGAAAGAATTTTTTAAATTATAATTGTCATTTATGAACTTTAAAGCATTTTGAGCAACTTTTTCTGCTTCATCTCTATTCTGTATAATATATCTTATTTTGCCATTATAATCCTCTGGTGTCTCACAATGATAATAATGTATGCCATCGTCAACTTCTATTCCTTCAATTCCAATATTATTAGTAAGAACTGGAACTCCCATAGCCATAGCCTCCAGAATTTTCACTTTAACACCAGCTCCAGCTTGAATAGGTGCTGCTAGACACATTGCACTTGAAAAATATGGCTGAATATCTTGAACAAAACCTGTAATTATAACATTATCAGACTCATATTTTTTTAACTCATCACTAGGTTTATTTCCAACAATTACATATTTTGCACCAGTATCCTTAATTTCAGGCATAACATTTTTAATAAACCATTCTGCACTTATTTCATTTTCCATTCTATTCATTGCACCATAGAATAATATATTTTTATTTATATTTTTTCTTGCAACTTGTTCTGGTAAATTAATATATGGAACAATTACACCTAGTTTAGATTGTTCAACTCCATTTTTAAGTAATAATTTTTTATCTTTTGCATTATGTGTTACAACATAATCACATTTATTAATACTTAATATTTCTCTCTTATACAAATTATTATAATATAATTTTTTATATATCTTCTTAAAACCTTTAGCGTTTTCATATTGTCTCTGTGCACCTAAAAAAGAAACATCATGTTCCGAAGCAATATATTTTGCATTAGGAAATCTTTTTTTTACCTGATCTATAAATAATAACATCCACGTCCATTCAAGTATTACAATATCAGGTACATATCCTGTATTTTTTAATTTATCTAACTCATTCCCTATCTGGTTAAATATCTCTTTAGTTAATACATTTCCATATCGGTATAACGGATTTATTTTTGAATTCAAACTTTTAATATATGAAATATATTTCTTTACCTTATTCTTCGGTGTTCTTACTATTATAGTGTTAATATTGGGATTAATATTTTCGATCTGATGTTCCTCTTCTGGTAAAACTTTTGCAATCATAGTAACTTCATTATCTATATCATTGGCAAATCCATTAATATAATAATTGAAAGTTTTTCCTCCTGCATGAGGAACATTATCATATGGTATACTCATTGAAATATACAAGATTTTACGTTTTTTCATTTCTTCTCCATTATAACTTAGATTAATCTAACATAAGTAATTTTAAATAATTAAAGAATAAACATATATTTGTTTTAACTATATTAAATTTTCTATACTGCTTTAAATAATATTTAAAACTCTCATTATTCATTTTACGAATCTTATTTTTAGCAAATACAGATTTTACTGTTGTTGAATGATTGTGTATTATACTTGTTGCTATACAGCAGGCACATTTGTAATTTTTCTGCATTAATCTTTCTGCCAGAATTGGTTCCTCAACATATAAAAATGTATGCTCATCCATATAATCGATTTCATTCATTTTATTTAAATCAACCATCATACAACACCCCTGCGGTCTGTATATATATGAATATCCACCTCTATCTTCTATCTTACGACCTTTTTTCTTATAATTTAACATTCCAAATGTCAAATCAAAAAAATCGGGTCTTATAGAATCTCTATTATACATATGCCCATCTGAAGCATATATATCTGGATTAACAACCGCTACACTAGAGTCTTTTTTAAATACATCCGTAAGCTTTGTAACAATCTCTTTGTCATTAATTAAAATATCATTATTTAATATCCATGCATATTTATACCCTGCCTTATAAGCATACCTCATTCCGATATTATTTCCAGCAGCATATCCATTATTATTTTCTGATTTAATTAATATGAAATTCTTTTCTTTTGAAGTACTTTTAAGATTTACATATGAATCATTAGGAGAAGCATTATCAACAATAATGATATTTTCATAATCAATCCCAAGAAATTCGTTACATATATCGGCTTCCTGTATTGTTTCCTGCCAAGATTTAAAATTTAATATAATAACCGCAACATCTTTTTTATTATCCAAAACTATACCCTCATTATATTATTTATATTTTCTTACCAATCGTAATATTTTTACATCATCTATTAAATATCTTTTAAACATTCTTTTAGGCTCTTGTAATAACCTATAAAACCATTCCAATCCGTGGTCACTCATCCAGCGAGGTGCTCTTTTGACATTTCCAGCAAGAAAATCCACTGTTGCACCTGCACATATAGTGACCTTTGCATCATATTTATCTATATTTTCATATATCCATTTTTCCTGCTTAGGACATCCAAAACAAGCAATTAATAAATCCGGATGAACATCAGAAATCATTGCATTTATTCTATCTAACTCATCTTGATTTTTTTCAAAGCCAAATGGAGGAGCATATACACCAACAATCTCTATGTCAGGAAGCTTTTTTTCTAAATTAGCCTTAGCCTTTTCAGCTATCCCATCTTTACCACCAATAATAAATATTGTATATTTTTTCTTTTGTGCAACTTTACATAACTCTGGAACCAAATCAGAACCTGATATTTTAGCCTTTACCGGTCTTTTATGAAGCTTAGAAATCCAAACTAATGGTTTTCCATCAACCAGAACCATATCTGCATCATCAACAATTTTTTTCAAATAGCTGTCATTCTCAATCTTCATAACCACATCTACGTTAATAGCAACTATGTACGATTTATTCTTAGACGCAATCATCTCTTCTATCGCACAAATTGTCTCTGACATATCTACATTATTTACATATGTATTTAAAAGTGCCTGCTTTTCCATCAGCTATTCCTCTCCAAAAAATCTTTCTTCCAGCATTAAACATAGACAATGATAAATAGGTAAGTGATGCTCCTGTATCATATATGTTCTTGTCTGTGATGAACGGATTGTTACATCTGCTATTTTAGATAATTCACTATCATTTGCACCTGTGAGTCCTATAACTTTTAACCCTTTCGCTTTAGCAGTTATTGCAGCATATAAAATATTTTTACTATTACCAGATGTTGAAATCCCTAAGAAAATATCTCCACTATTTCCATACCCATTAACCTGCTGTGCAAAACATAACTCTGGTCTGCAGTCATTCATATATGCAGTAGATAATGCTATATGACCATCTAACGCAATTGCAGGTAGTGCCATCTGTAAATTATCAGCTAAAACATTTCCAAGTTTCTCATTTTCATTAATTAATCTATCCTTATATTCCACAGGAAGTCTTCTTTGTTTTTCAAAGCCTTTCATTAACTCACCGACAATATGCTCAGCATCCGAAGCTGAACCACCATTACCTGCAACTAAAAGCTTTCCACCATTCAAAAAAGTCTGTTCTAATAATTCATATGCTTTTTTTATGTATTCCCTATTAAAATCCAATTCTGGATATCTTTCAAATAATACATCTATATGTTTCGCAATATTCTCTTTCAATTTAGTCTCCTTGTAATTCAAATTATATTATAGGTTCATATGTTTCTGGACTATAATGAATTACTCTTGTTCCACCATCTTCAAATTCAAATGGTATATACAACAGATCTTCCATTGCTTTTTTCACTTTTTCCTGTTTATCTGGCTCTACATAAAACACTAAGAAACCACCGCCTCCTGCTCCAAGTAATTTCCCACCTAAAGCTCCAGCCTTTAATCCTTTATCATATAATTCATCAATACTATTAGTAGATACTGTATTACCTGTTTTTCTTTTAATTCTCCATGTATGATCAAGAAGTCTTCCAAATTCATCTAAGTCACTCTGCTTATCCACTAAAACCTTTTCTGCTTCATCTACTAAAGCAAGCATTTCTTTGAGCTGATTTACTTTATCTGCTTTGTTGGATGCGTTTGCTTTTTGAACATCTGATGAAAATCTTGTAAATCCCGTGAAAAACATCATTAAATTATTATTAAGCTGTCTCTTTCTTTCCGGATTAATAATTAATGGCAGCACTTCATATCCATCTGAATTAAAATTAATTCTATTAAATCCACCATATGATGCAGCAATCTGATCCTGCCATCCACCTGCTTCTTTGCACAATTCTCTTTCTAAATATATTGCAGCATCAGCAAGCTTTTTCTTATCTGCATACTTTCCCTTCAAAGCATAAAAAGCATTAATCATTCCAACGGCAAATGAACTAGATGTACCTAAACCGGATCTAGCTGGAAGATCTGCTTCATATGTTAATCTGATTTCATGCATATCCAGCATTTTCATTGCCTCTCTTATTGCTGGATGCTGAATATCATTAACATCTGTTACTCTTTCTATTTTGGCATATGATAACTCTGTACTATAGTCAAAGAATCTTGGCAGGTGTCTTACATTAACATAACAATATTTATCAAATGTTGTCGATAAAACTGCCCCACCATTTTCCATAAAAAATGACTCCATATCTGTTCCACCACCAAAAAAAGACATTCTAAAAGGTGTCTTAGTAATAATCATCGCTTAATCTCCCTTATCTCACATTATGTATTCGTATTTCATAAAATTCTATATACTTAAATATTCTGACACTTACTATATCAATTATGTTCCGTGATTAGTAAACACTGTAACAACTGTCTTAAATAAAATTTTAATATCAAGCATTACACTCCAGTTATCGATATACTCCAAATCCATCTTTACAACTTCATCAAAGTCCATAACACTATTTCGTCCATATGCCTGCCACATTCCTGTAATACCCGGCTTCATAGACAGTCTTCTCTTGTGGTGTCCTTTATACTGCTTGAACTCACCCACCGTAGGTGGTCTTGTTCCGACAAGGCTCATATCTCCCTTTAACACATTAATAAACTGAGGAAGCTCGTCTATACTTGTCTTTCTTATGAACTTACCAACTTTGGTAATTCTAGGGTCATCCTTCATCTTGAACATAAGACCATTCATCTCATTCTGTGCCATAAGTTCTTTCTTACGTTCCTCGGCATCAATATACATTGAACGGAACTTATAAATATAGAAATAACGTCCATTCTTTCCTACACGCTTCTGCTTAAAGAATAATGGACCTTTTGACTCAATCTTAATAGCTGGTGCAACAAATATCATCGCAATTGTCATAAATACAAGACCCACGATAGCTCCAACTATGTCAATACATCTCTTTACGAATAAAGACTTCCAGCTATATATCCTGTTAGCAAATGTAATAACTGGAATACTTCCAAGATAACCAAGCTTCGCATCGAAATCCCTGTATACATCTAATACTTCAATCTTAAGATGTACAGTAACACCCATATCCTCAAGTTCCATAACCATAGGCTTGATACGTTCTCTTATGCGATCTGTAACATCTATGTAGACTTCATCAACGATTTCATTCTTAATAAACTTCATCATCGTATGGATATCTGCGACAACAGGAACTCCATTGATATCCTGACCTGTCATATTCTCATCCATAATTACAATTCCGTCTATCTTTCTTAACCAGTCGTCCTTCTCATCAATCTTTGAAAGTGTATTCTTAGCCCTGTCCTTAACTGTAACCATTATGACACGGCTTGACCTCTTGCTTTCGTTATGTGATTTAAGATATGCCTTAACAAGCAGTCTTGATACATACATAATAACTATTGCAACGATAACTGTAACAATATATATGCCTCTCTGGATGCCTTCTGCATCTCTTCTTAATAATTCATAGACAGCGAGTATAGCAGCAAACAGTGCACTCTTGCATACTACAGACCTGAATTCTTCAAAATAACCTCTGCTTATAAAATCATTCTTGACATTATAAAATACTGCTGTAATAACTGTCGCAACCAGTATTGATACGCAGTTATTATTAAGTTCACTAAAAATCTGTCTGTTATTCATTCCCCAATATAACCCCAGCCAGATTATTCCTGCAACATAATACGATAACACTATCGCTATTGCATCTGTAAAAAATATAAGTATATTCTGTATACTTTCCTTAGTTCTGTTAATATTCGTCATAAGCCCCCTGATAGTATATTATTATTTATGCAATCTGAATAATTATACTATATTCGACATAATTGTCAATAATGTAAAAATCCGTCCCACTCTATTATGTGGAACGGATATAGTTCATTTTATTCCACTGTAACTGATTTAGCAAGATTTCTTGGCTTATCTACATCAAGTCCCTTAGCTACACTTACATAATATCCAAGTAACTGAAGTGGCACAACAGCAAGTGATGCTGCAAAATGTTCATCTATCTTTGGAATGTATACAGTAAATTCAACTGTATCCTCAACTTCATATTTTCCATATGTAGTAAGTCCCATAAGATATGCACCACGGCTCTTGCACTCAACCATATTGCTTATCGTCTTCTCATAAAGCTCACTCTGTGTAAGCACACCAATAACAAGAATATTATCTTCAATAAGACTTATAGTTCCGTGCTTTAATTCACCAGCGGCATACGCTTCTGAATGAATATAAGATATCTCCTTAAGCTTAAGGCTTCCTTCAAGACTGACTGCGTAATCAATCCCTCTTCCTATAAAGAATATATCCTTTGAATTGGCAACCTTTGCGGCAAACCACTGAATTCTTTCCTTATCTTCAAGAATCTTCTCAATCTTATCAGGTATAGTCTTAAGTTCTTCTAAATATGTGCTGTACACATCATCTGTTATCTCACCTCTTACTCTGGCAAACTGAATTGCAAGGCAGTAAGCGGCTATAAGCTGTGTACTGTAAGCCTTAGTTGTAGCAACAGAAATCTCCGGACCGGCAAGTGTATAGAATACATTATCTGCTTCTCTTGCAATTGAACTTCCAACTACATTGACAATGCCAAGTGTCCTAAGTCCCTTATCCTTAGCAAGCCTTAATGCCGCAAGACTGTCTGCTGTTTCACCTGACTGGCTTATAACAATCACAAGTCCATCAGGATCTAACAAAGGCTTTCTGTATCTGAACTCAGAAGCGAGTTCTACTCTTACCGGTATCTTAGCCAGATCTTCCATAACATACTGTGCAACTACGCCAACGTGATATGCCGAACCACAGGCTACGATATATATCTGTGAAATCTTCTTAATCTCTTCATCTGAAAGCTCTACTGCTGATAAATCAAGCTTCCCGTCCTTTAATACAGAATTAAGTGTATCAGCAATTGCCTTTGGCTGTTCGTGGATTTCTTTCATCATAAAATGCTCATATCCACCCTTTTCTGCTGCCTCAGCATCCCATTTAATCTCTACAAGCTCTTTTTCTATCTCATCACCATCAAGGTTATAAAATGTTATATTACCATCTGCAAGACGTCCAATCTCCATATTGCCAATATAATATACATTTCTTGTATAATTAAGTATAGCCGGTACATCAGAGCCAACATAGCAGTTGCCATCACTGACACCAAGTATCATTGGGCTGTCTTTTCTTGCTACATATATTTCATTAGGATATTCCTTGAACATAATCGCAAATGCGTAAGAACCACGGATACGAACCATAGCATGGTTAATAGCATCTACAGGTGTATGCTCATATTTCTTATAATAATAATCTATAAGCTTAATAGCCACTTCTGTATCTGTTGATGAATAGAACTCGTATCCATTCTTAACAAGCTTATCCTTTAATTCCTGATAATTCTCAATAATTCCATTATGTACGCCAACAACATTATAATCATCTGATATATGAGGATGTGCATTATTCTCAGAAGGCTCACCATGTGTTGCCCATCTTGTATGTCCAATACCGCAAGTCCCTTTAATGGCAAGACCATTATTAGTCTTTTCCTCTAATGCCTTAAGCCTTCCCTTCGCCTTAACAACCTCAACGTGCTTATCGCCGTCACGAACTGCAATACCTGCCGAATCGTACCCTCTATATTCAAGCTTTGCAAGACCGTTAAGAAGTATTGGTGCTGCCTGTTCATTACCTACATATCCAACTATTCCACACATAGATATATTCCTCTCTTTTAAAAATTCATATCACTTTATAATATATTATTCCGTTCCTAATTACAAGAGTATAGAATATTTATTTTAAGTCCATATTTTATTAACTTCTGCTTTTCACGTCCACCATAGATTACGACTATATTTCACCCTTTATCAACTCTTATATAAATCCTTATTATTAATCTTTATTATTAATTCTTCCTGTTAATCACTTCTCAAATGTCACAATAGCGGTAATATCATTATAACCAAGCTGCTGCATTTTCTTCTGAAGCTTATTAAGTGCCTCATCAAATTGTGAAAAAGTATTATATGTATCATCAAAATACTGCATTGCCTTTTCTTTATCTCCATCTTCATTAGCATGCCATGAAAGCTCTGCATAATGATGCAAATCATTATGTGCCTTTACAAGTTGCTTGAATTCAGAACTATTTACAATCTTATCATCCTTTAACTGTGCAATCCATTTACCAAGTTTACAACGTGACGGATCATCTACCTGCTTCTTTAAAAGATGTTCAAATCCTACGATATTGTTATATACTCTCCATGTAAGAATATAATGATCCACTTCAAACACTCTCATCCAATCCTGCTGTGTAATCTTAGAACAGCCTCTTACAAGATCACTTCTTGTCTTATCAAGATATCTGCCCACCTTAAATACCCTCTGTCCTGATTTAAGGCAGTCATCAGACAGTATGCTGTAGCTCTGTGAAATATTCTCTATCTGCTTAGAAAATGACTTTGTAACACCTGTCTGTGTATCTATGTCATTAAAGACACTGTCAACCTTCTCACTTATGTCATCAATCTGGCTGTTCATCTGCTGCATAACTTCAAGTGACTTCTCTACCTTTTCATTCCCTTCACCAAGGCTTATGGTAGTCTCATCCATTGCTTTTGCAAGCTCATCTATATTATCTCTTAATTCTTTAACATACTTGACTATACTTCCAGCAGACTCTGCTGTATTATTAGATAATAATCTTACCTGATCAGCAACAACGGCAAAGCCTCTTCCTGCTTCTCCGGCTCTTGCAGCTTCAACAGAAGCATTTAAAGCCAAAAGATTACTCTGGTTAGATACCTTCTTAACAAGGTCTACAATCGCTTCAATCTTACCAATCTTACCCTTAAAATCCTGAACTTTATTATTGATAGACTGAATCTTCTTAGATGACGCATTAACGGCTTTGATACTATCGTTCATATCTACCGTTACATTATGAGACACTGATATTATATCGTGGGCATTATCACGGATATGTCCCATAGCCATAGAAATGTTCTCTATAGAACTCTCAAGATGCTGGCTGGCATTCTCCATATGCTGTATCGACTTAGTCTGTGTTTCTACCTGATTAAGTGTATCTTTAATCAAAGTATTATCGCCAAGAATCTCCATAGTTTCATTAAGTCGCATAACAACTGGATTATTAACCTGCTTAACCGCTTTAAGCATTGAATTAAGCTTATCTGCATACAACGGATTATTAAAATCCGTCGCATCTATCTCATTAAAATCACCTGAGGCTATATTGTCAATTGCCTCAATCATTCGCCTGACATCACCTTCTGGCAATAAGTTCTCTTCTGTCTTTTTTCTAAACATATACTTTCATTCTCCTATATACGCACAACAGCGGGTTATAAAATACAACTCCCATTTCCCAGCAACAGACATACTATCACAGTCCTTATTAACGCAGAACAAGCTATAAATGTCTGTAAAATATCGTATCTTCGAACTATTTTATCAAATTATTCAAGTCTATATAACACCGATATTGTAATAATATCATAATTCAAGTATATTTACCATACAAAAATAAAAATTTGTTAATTATTTTGCAAAATGTCAGATTAATTAATCAGATACTTCATATTCTCCTATAAGTCTATGTTCGGTAATATCATCTCTCATCAGAATAGGTGTATGCTTAAATTTAATATATTCCCCTAGATTTATAGCGAATTTATCACCCTCAAATTCTTCAATATGAGGTACATTCCTTGTTCCAGTTCTTATTCTCTTTGATGAAGGAATTGTACAACTTTCAAAATGTGCTTTCCTATAAGTTGTATACATATACACATTATTTATATTAATTTCAATCATTGCTGCAAATGCTTTTATAAATAAATAACTTGCCCTAAATTTGCCTTTAACTTCCATCCATGTATTATCTGCTATATTAGATTTCATTTCAATTAAATAAATATCCCATTTATTATTTTGTATATCCACATTATCCATAATAATATGATCAACTCTTTTATACATTGAAAACTTAGAAGTATCTTTAAAAAAGTACATTTCCGTATGTTTTTTATCTATATTCTCTATTGTCATTGTATTACTAGATTTTGTCTTAAATTTAAGTCTGCTTTCTCCGCCTTCTTCATTCTCTTCAAGAATAATGACATTATCATCTTCTTTTACTGTAATAAAATTTTCTTTTAATAATTCATCGATTATAAACTGTATTCTTTTTTTCATATTAATTCCCACTCTAATGTACATTTACCACATATTTACAAGTATCTATAACAGCAATTATTTTTTATAATATCATTGCAAATTATTTACTCCTGTATATTATACGCCTCATCAGTTATATCATCTAAAGTATCATTAAAAGTTGGTACTGCAAACCCATTAACACCACATTCAACTTCTTCTAGAATTGTTCTTTTTTTTGCCCTAAACACTTCTGTATTAAATTGATATACTCTGACTTTCCTATAATCAAGCAAATCTTCATATGAATAATTGTATTTTTCCATTAACTTCTCATTTTCAGAATTATTATTCAAGGCAATCATATTATTAATATGCTGTATTATTAAATCACTATGTGTTGTCATACATACGTTAATTCCAGAATTCACAATTCTGCATAATACTCTTCCCATAGCCTTCTGTAATTGTGGATGCAGACCTATTTCTGGTTCTTCATAAAATATATTAGTAATTTTTCTACTGTATTTTAATAATAACAATAGTGGTGATAATTCCGTTACAACGCCCGATACAACTCTTAATGGCAGACTTTTGCTTCGTCCATTAGGAACATATCTAACTTCCTTGTTAGGTAAATCTGACACAGCAATCACTCCATCTGCCATATCAGTCTCTATATAACCAACTATACCACCATACTTATCATTCTTTGTCTGCGAATATTGCGATAAATTATTAATAACTGTAAGGAAATTATTAATAGGACGTGTAAACGGCGTAATAATATTCCCCTGTGTTTCATTAAATGTATTGTCTCTTCCTACCTGATTAATAATATCCTTGGTCAACATAAAACCAGTTCTTGATGCCGGAAGGTATATAGATGTATCCTTAGAATAATTAGTTCCTAATAAGAAATAACATAGCACAGACATCATAAACTCAATATTGTGTACGTCATGTAATTCATCTAATGCAGAAAACAGACATACTGCTCTGCTTCTTCTTCTTTTTTGAGCTATCTGCATAGTTAATTCAATACGCTCAGTTTCGCTATCATTTTCCAGTAATTTTTTATTATGTTTAATGCTGAATTCAACTTTAACCGACTCTAAAGCCGGTATCATTATCTGCATCTTATCTATACCGACTTCGTCTGTATTAAAAAGCCATTTCACAAAATTCTTCTTTTCATAATCAAGACAATCATTAATTAAATTCTGAATAATAGCGCCATATTCTTTTAATTCTAAGCTGCAATCTCCAGTAACAGAATTACCAATGTTATTATCAATCCAATCATAAATTTCTTTATAAAAAGTGCTTTTTCTCATATTTTGGGGTGAAAAAAATTCTGTTCTTCCATAATTCTGAAGTCCCCATATCAATGATGTCAGATAACTTTTTCCACTATTATTATCACCAACAAAAAGCAACATAGGAGCAAGCTCAATCTCTGCACTCCTTATTTTTACAAAATTCTCAATATATATTTTTCTATATTCCATAAACAACCTCTTGGTTTATTATTTTTAATAATTCTCCCTAATCCATTCCAGACTTTCTCTATTACCTATATCATACCTTTTTCCTGGCATTTCATACGCATAGACTTCACGTTTTTTACAGAACCACTCGATAAATCCACCTGGTGCATCAAGATTAATCTCCTCGTCATTGACACAATTAACAATCACTGGCAAATCATCTTTACCATATATGTAAAATGGTGGAACTGCCCAATTACTCTTTGGCTTTGCCGGCTTTTCTTCCATTGAAATAACCTTATCATAATCATTAACCTCGACAACTCCTGTACGCTGTAACTTTTCTAATGATGGCTCAAAATGTCTCATTATACAGGTTGCACGTTTTTCTTTATAAAAATCAAGAAATCCTTTAATTGAAAAATCAAGCAAATTATCTCCTGCAAGCACAAGCACACCATCATTCTTCTCATCTTCGTTGCATTCCTTGATCAATTGACACTTATTAATTGCAAATGCTATATCTTTAACAGCCCCAAACCTGTTATCATTATCTGTTGAACCATCGTCCAACAGAGTAAGCTTCATTGCACCTGATAAATTATCTGCCTTATCTGTCCAATCTTTAAATATATTATAGAACTTGTGATTAGACACAATAATAGCTTCATCAACCATACCCGTTGATTTAACATCTTCTAACAGCCAGTCCAATATACTTTTCCCTTTAACATCTAATAATGGCTTTGGAAAATTCTCTGTTAATGGATATAATCTTGTTGCATAACCTGCTGCTAATACTATACATTTCATAATCATTCCTCGTATTATTATATTTTATATTATATATTTTATGAAACTCTATCTGAATATCTCTTTACCGCATTCGATATTGTTTCTTTTAATAAATCTTTTTTAGTATCATCCATATTACGAATAAGCACTCTATTTTTTTCAATATTATAAACTTCTTTGTCAAATAATCTACCTATTGCATTATTTAAAAACGCAGTATTAACCAAATCAATACCATCAAAATCTAAAATTACAGTTTGGGAATTGCCATTGGTAACCTCAATAATTTTTTCAAATAATTTATCTCCATTGGAATCATCAAATGCAATTTTTGAATCTATTATTTCTTTAACTTTTAATTCTATGTTTTTATCAGCATTATTCATACAATTCATCTCCTATTCCACAAGAATGTTGTTAAGCACTGTATATAATTCATATAAATGTATTTTTCCATAATCCGTATCAGAATATTCCTTGCCGCCAACTGACACTTCATCACTTATATATTTATATGAGCTATAAATTTTTTGAGAACATGTTATTTTTTCTTGTGAATGTAATTTTTCAATCTCTTTTAGCAAATCTATAATCTCATCTTCCGTTATTATATCAATTTTACTTATATCAACTGGAACAGTCAAATTTATTTTATCATATAATTCTCTATCATACACATGTTCACTATCTAATTTAGTAAAAATTGCAATATTTTCTTTATAATTATCACTTTTTGTCGCAATATATTCATAATACTTCTTAGTAGATGTATATGATATGCCATTATAATTATTATTTTTTAAAATAAGAGCTAATATCTGTGGTATTATATATTCTTCGCAGAAGCTATACCCTTTTAATTCACTTTTCTTTTGAAAACTACATACAGATGCCAATATCATTTTAAAGAAATCTGAACTTGTATATGTTCTTTTTTCACTTTCTGTCATATTATTAAATGAAATTTCAGTATACACATCTAATATACTGCATCTTAAATCATATATCTTAAAATTATTATCAGGAAGTCTTACAACTGATACTTTTAAATTATTAATATCTTTTACATCTATCTCTGTCGCTACATCTATCACAGAGCTTCCTATGTATAACATTGGCTGTCCTGTCAGGCTATACCTTTGATTACCTATTAAATATCTTTTATTAAACGGTATATGAAACATATCCCAACGAGTTAATACTTTGTCTGAATTACGAGCTTTAAAATATATCTGCTCTTTACTGAGTTCTTTTTCATACCCTAATAAATTATGTTTATTTAATAAATCTTCAAATGCATTAATAGCATCAACTGGGTTTGAATTAATCCATTTCAAATATATCTCCTTAACGCAGTTAAAAAAATCTTCTATGTCTTTTTCTTCAATGTCTGAA
The DNA here is from genome assembly GCF_040096425.1 of Lachnospira sp. CLA-JM-H23. Lineage (NCBI taxonomy): Bacteria > Bacillati > Bacillota > Clostridia > Lachnospirales > Lachnospiraceae > Lachnospira > Lachnospira sp. CLA-JM-H23. The sequence continues at coordinate 248,636 of NZ_JBBMET010000005.1, read as the reverse complement.
ATTTTATTTCTTATCTGCTTACAACTTTTCAACAAACTACATTCTTTACATTTTTCATTTTCATATTTGACATAATTATAATGTGTTATAAATAATTTTCTATAACTATCTATTGTATCTTCATGCCTTTCGCTCAATCCCTGTGCAAATTTTCTAAGTTTTGCCTGATAACTATCATCCAAAAAATCTTTAATACAATCCATATCTCTACTCCTTTAAAATATTTATCAAATCAGTATCTGTCTCTTGATTTTGAGATTTATCACTAGCAAACATATTTTTCTTATATGGAATCCTTAGTGTAATAAATGTCCCTTCAAAAGCATCATTAATTATTTCCGACTTATTTTCTCTTAGATAATAATTTTCATCTTCCAATATGTAGCCTCCATTTTCCAATGATATAATCTCGCTACCTGAACAGATTATTATATCCCCACCAAGTTCACTTATATATTTCCTCACCAGATACAACCCCAGCCCTCCTGTTTCATCATACCTTCTTGTAGAATTAGTCTTCTTGAGTATCCAATATATTGCATCTATATCAGTATTAAATATTATCCCATTATCTATTAATATATTTCGTATACTTCGACCATTATTTACAATTGTAATATATAAAGAACTATTTTTTCTAATAACAGTCGAACTCATAAAGCCTTTACAATTTATTTTTCTATTAATAACGTGCATTTTTATATTAGCTATCAATTCGCTAATTATTATTGAAATTTTATCTTGTTCACATAAATCCAATTCAAACAAAAATTTTGTTAATACATCCTCCACTTCCTTTGTGTTAGGATTACCTGCTATACATCTTGGTTTAAAAAATGACCTACGATATTCTTCATCAGTATAATAGTTAAAGCACTTATATGCACCATCTTTTCCAACATATTCCTTATTATCCGGCAGAATAAATTTGACATCTATATTTTTCTTATATGCATCTTCTATTACAAGATATAAAACAGCCATTAAATTGCTTTCAAATCTTTTAGTATTGGAAAAATCCAATATTATATCCTCATTGCAGCCATAAATAAATCTATTATATATTTTAATAATATTTTTATAAGTACCAATGCTATTCTCTAAATATGTCCCAAATATAAATTTCATACCTGCCTCTTTACGCTATAACTTTAGTATTACTATTTCTTTTATTATTATAATATTACACAATTAAAATTCTGTCAATATAATAATATTATTTAAACTATTCTATAATAGTAAAAAAATGCAAGGTGAATAATATATACACCTTACATTCTCATCAGAATCAGATTCTTACAATCTAACTCCATCTGCTGTATTAACAAAATAAATAGCAAAATCCTTCTCTAAATTAGGATGCCTCTTTATATACTCTTTTCTTACCTTATCAGCAATCTCTTCTTTCTTATCTGGATTAATAAGAGCAATACTTGAACCATTAAAGCCTGCACCAGAAAATCTTCCGCCATATATTCCATCTGTATTTTCAAATATATCCTGTAAATCTCTCAGATTATCAGAGCCAGTTTCATAAAGCTCTATGGAACTTCTTCTAGACTGGAACATAAGTTGTCCGAATTCTTCAATATCACCTTTCTTCCAGGCCTTAATTCCGTCTTTCACTCTCTGTCTTTCACCATAAAAATGCTCTGCTCTTTTTCTCCAGTTCTCTGGAAGCCTGTCCTTGTACTGCAAATAAACGCCTATAGGTACATTTCTTAAATATGTATCTTTATAATTACCATAATCCATACCTGCATACGCCTGTAATGCATACGCCGCCGCCTTGCACTCATCAACTCTGGTATTATATGCAGAACCAGCAAGCTGTCTTTCCTTTCCACCAAATACAATCATAATCTCAAATGGTTTCATATTGGAACTTACCGGTATAATCTCATTGGAATCATCCAGTGTATCAAGAAATAATAGGCCATTTTTCCTGCAATATACCTCACAGCTCTGGTCAAGCTTGCCGACATTAACTCCTATATAATTACGCTCCGCCCATATAGCATTACTTATAATCTCAGGCCTTGTAATCTGAATATCATTAGCTATACATACAGCATTAAGATATGTAAGAATAACTGCCGCTGAAGATGACAATCCTCCAACTGGCAGTGTTCCTTCAATATATATCATAATTACCAAAATGATATCCATCATACCATTCTTTTATAATATCAGCATACGTTATTGCATCTGCATCACTTAGAATTTTATTAACCTCTTTCTGAGTAAAACCGAAATATCCATTCAAACGCGAAGACACAATCGTATCTGAAACAAAATTGTTCATACCTGTAAATATGCTTTCCTTCTCAATTCTAAGACATCCCGTAATAATAGCAAACTTAAGTGTTTTATTATCCTTTACTGTCTGCATAAGACTTTTCATAACATCTAACATTTCATTATAGTAACCATTATTATTAGCCTTTACTACTGGAACATCATATTCATCTATAAGCAGAATGACCGGTTCATTATAATAATCATTCATCATATTCATAAGAAGATATATACTACTCTTAACTTCTTTTACAGATGCATTACCACTAAGTAAATTCTTAAATGAAGTCTTCTGAAATTCAGTTGCTTTCTTACTGTGAAGGAGATAAATATATTCATTAAAAAGATTAGAAATAACTACTGTAAGTATATCGTAAGCACCTTTAAAATCAAGTCCTTCAACTTGTCTGAACGACACAAAGATTGTTGGATATTTATTCATCCATTCACTACATAAAACCTGATTCCGTGATATTTCTAATCCATCAAATAATTGTTTACTGTCTTTGCGAATATCAAATTATGAATCAAGCATACTCATTGCTAATGTTTTTCCAAACCTCCGTGGTCTTGTAATCAAAGTAACCTTAGTAGAAGCTGTTTTTAAAATATCCTTTATAAATTCCGATTTATCTATATAATAATATCCATTCTTCCGAATTTCTGTAAAATCCGATACTCCAACAGAAATATTTAAGTCCTTCATAATTGCCCTCACTCCTCGTCTTTACTTTATTGGATTGTCGGTCTTATACTTATTATATCTATTGTATTAAGAATTTCTATTATAACTTTATATATCCAAGGAATATAATTGAATAACATAAAAATCCCCCTCTTCTTTATAACAGGTCCACAATACTTTTCCAACCAATATTACAGCCACCGTAATCACATATAATGTTACCATTCCAGAACACATCTTTTCTTACTCTTTCAGATACATCAATAGGTAGATATTCTTTATCTGGCTGAGTTTCCTCTATCAACTGTTTCTCAATTGATTCCAAATCTGGTTGACTAGTCTCTATTTCAAGTAATCTTAACAATTCAATTCTATCATCATCTTCTGGAATTCCCTTTACTGTATCATAATTTACTATTTCTTAATCCTTACTCTCATAAAATAGAAAATCGCATTTTGCCAACACCTCAAACTGATTATTGATTTTTAAACTTATATTTGCCTTTTCCGTGTCCAGATATCGGCTCAATAATATCCGAATTTTTCAAATATTCTACGGATATGAACTGCCGTTTTAATAGAGAAATCTTTCCCTGTTGGTGCGAATCCAACCAGAATCTCTTCTAGGTCATATCTCGAAAAGTATTCTTAAAATCCAACTTTTTTCACAGCATTTAGCAATATAAAATCTCTTTTATATAATTATACGCCCGCAAAAAAACATAAACACTGCTTAGGAAATTTTAATCTTAGCTAATAATATATTTAGTGCCTTTGCCTTTGCCTTCCACTGTAATAACACCTTTTTGACACATTTCTTTTAGCAGCTTTGTTGTCTTTGATTTACCAAAAGGTGCATATGGTGCAACTTCACTGATTGGCTTTAGCATCGTCTTGCTTAAAAGTTTATAGATAACGATTTCATCTTCTGTCAGATCAGCATTTTTTTCAAATATCGGAAGCACAATTTTTATAGCATTTTCTGAAACTTCAAACGCCGGTTTTATCAAGCCTTCCGCATACAACTGTTTTATTCTTGTAATTCCCGTTCCAAATATCTCTACGAATCCCAATCTGTAAAATACATTTGCAAGATTTCTATTTCTTAAAACAGAAAGTTTACCAGATAGATATTCTTCCTCTGTTATTCCAGATGGTAACCCACCTGGAGAAACAATTTCGATTCGATCATCAAACATCAAAACTCTAATTTGCGAATCTACATCCCATACCCTATGAATCAAAGCATTTGCGATTGCTTCTCGGAAAGCCTCTTCCGGTATTTTGTCCATCTTCTTTCGAGCAGCACCTTGTATAACTTCATACTGGTAATAGTCCCTGAATACATCGATTGCTTTTTCATATACCTCTAAAACTGATATATTTTCAAAAGTTGACCTTTTTTGAATAATACTGATGTTTTCTCCGAATTTAACAATATCAATTCCCGGAAAATGATTATTATCTGCTAAAATCCCTGCTGCATTATTGAATCCATTTACATCATCATATAAGTTTAATGTCTTCAACGTATCCTTATCAAAATTTTTAATCCGGATATTTTCTTTCAACTTACGATGTAAAATTTCAAAGGACAGCTCCTGATATTGGCAAGGCAATTCCTCGAATCGAATATTTTTTCCGTCCAATACGAGCCTTGAAAATTCCAATGTATCTACCTCTATCGTTGCTGTATCATTACGCTTGTATGCTTTCGATTTATATAGATATGGTTTATGGAATCCGCTTTTCACAGTAAGTTTTATCATCTGATCATTATTCTGTATCTCAAGCATATAGTCCGGCTGCGGTGTAATGCTGTCATTTATTTTGTTTTCAATATCCAGGCAAGCTTGCTTTACATCTGACAAACCTTTTATATTCCCATCATCATCTACTCCAAAAAGGATTATTCCGCCGTCATAATTTGAAAAGGCACTGACTGTTTTTAAAAATGTGTTCGTAATCGTTTCTTTGAACTCTAATGTCCTTGTTTCACGCATATCAATTGCCTCCATTTTGTTCTTATTAAATATATTATATGCAGAAATGCACAAAAAAACAATCGTATTTTTTTACGATTGCTTTTGGGGCGATTTATTAGTAGCTACAGGCGTTTTTTATACTGTCTTTTTATTAATTCAATCTGCTGAATTGCTCCAGCAAATTTTATCCAATATATTTTTCAATATCTAATAATTCTATATTTCCATATAGCTTTAACCACTCATCCGTATTTGAATATCCAATATTCGCATCTATTATAATATCCTGTTTCAATGGTATCTTATATATCTTCAAAGCCTTTACTTTTTCTTCTGAATCTATCCAAAACGGGCTATCCACCTCAGAAAACAAATAAAAATCTCCCTGAAGCACATCACAATTATCACAACAATTGTTTATGTGACTTTCATTAGTTGTTTTAGAATATCTCATCTTATAATTATAATTCTTTTGAAGATATATAAGTATTTTCTCTGGAATCGGATTGATATGACCTGCCATTCTTATTACCCCACTCCAATACTCAACTTCATCTAAGGAGCTCTCCTCCACATCATAATCACTAAAATCATAAAAATCTTCTATTCCAAAACCAATAACTCTTGTTTCCTTACCACATTTAAAACAGCTCTGTCTTCCTTCTAACACATAAAGATTATTACAAACTATTATATTTCCTTGTGGCACAACCCATTTACAAAACTTAACATAATCCTGCCTGTTCTGTACATACCATTTCTTTATGTCTGGATTCCATTTTGCTCCAAGTGCCTTTGCCTGATCTTTTTCTTTATATGGTACATTTAAAATTAACACTTTTCTCCTCCATAATTTCAAGTCAGTTTTATATATTCAAGCTTTACCAACGCCATAATTAATTTCAACAAAAACAACCTCGCCAGAATAATCTTTAATAATCTGTACATATTGAAACTATTCTGATATCATCACACACACTCATTGTTTTTGTATTTTGTAATAATATATTACTATTTTTAATCAATTATGATATATTTTTAAAATACATAAAGGAGACCAGCTATGAAAAGTCAACCATAAATTAGCAGAAAATTTCTTTTTCATATCGGTGGCAAAAAAGGGTAACTTTAATAAAGCTCCCTTAAGGTGCTTTTTCAAAATCTATCGATATTGATATACAGACCTCTTATTCGAGGTTAAATTCTACTTCGTCAGTGAGCATTTTCCAGATGACTCTGACAAGCTTGCCGGCACAGTGCCCAAGTGCATTGTAATGAGACCGGCCTTCAGCCCTCTTGGCATCATAATAAGCCTTGAAGGTAGCGTTGTTTCTGACAACGTTCCAAGCTGCATTTACAAGGGCATATCGTAAAACACGAGAGCCGCGTTTTGACATCCTTGTTGTTTTAGCCTGAAAGTTACCAGACTGATAAACAGAAGGATCCAGACCTGCAAAAGCAAGCAGCTTGTTTGGATTGGAGAAACGGTGCATATCACCTATTTCACCAAGGATCATTCCACCATTGATATAACCGATACCAGGAATGGTCATGATGACAGTATAAAGTTATACTTAAGTATGTACAATAAATATTAAATAAGAATGTACAAATGTTATGATATATGAGTTGCAAGGAGGAACTCATAATGATACTAAAGCATCAAATCATAACAGATATAAGAATAGAAAGTGTCAATGACCTATACAAATTAAAACCATTTTTGGAGGATGGCACATTGAAGATTAATAAAAGTCAAATAGCTAGAGAATTGGAGGTAGATAGGCGTACTGTTGATAAATATATAAATGGATATACAAAGCCGGAAACAAGAAATTGTGACGACTGTATTACACCTTTTTATGACACTATTGCAGAGTTGTTATCTGATAAAAATCAGCAGGTATTCTACTATAGAAAAGTATTATGGCAGTACCTGGTCGATAACCATGGCTTTACGGGTGTTTATTGTAACTTTTGTCATTATCTTAGAAAATATCCTGAATTCGATTCCTATTTCAGAAAAAGCAGACCATCAAATACCAATAAGGTTACCATCAGATATGAAACACCTATGGGTAAACAGGCTCAGCTGGACTGGAAAGAATCAATTCCATTTATCCTTTCTTCTGGTGAAACTATAGACGTAAACATTTTTGTTCTATTACTTTCGTATTCAAGATTTCGTGTATACAGAGTTTCACTTTCAAAAAACCAGGAAATACTCTTTTCATTTCTTGATGATGCCTTTGAAACCGGTAAAGTTAATAATAAATTCCAGCAGTTTGCTGATGATTATGGTTTTAAAGTCCAGCCTTGCATTGCCAGACATCCCCATACTAAAGCCAAGGTTGAAGCACCCATGAAAATACTGGATGAAATAAGAGCTTATAATGGAAAACTGAATTACATGAAATTAGTTGAATTAGTGACAAGAATAAATAATCGTGTCAATGCACAGGTAAACCAGGGAACAGGAAGAATTCCGCTGATGTATTATAACAAAGAAAAGGCTTTCTTAAACAGCCTGCCCGCTGATAACATAAGAAAGCCTTACCAGATCGCCACAAATACTGTAAAAGTCAATCACTCAAGTATGTTTAATTATAAAGGCTGTCAATACTCTGTACCACCAGAGTACATTGATAAGATTGTCTCATTACAAGTATATGATGGTTATATACACGTGTATTGTAACACAGAATTCATAACCATTCATCAATTAAGTTCAAAAAAATTGAATTATATTTCTGAGCATTATGCTGCAATTGCAAGAAAATCACATATTTTCAGGGATGAGCATATAATGGACAGGGCAAAAGAAAATTTAGAAATTATAGGAAAGGTTTATGATTATGAGTAACAGTACATACAATCAGCTGACTGCTAATCTGGAGCTGCTGAAATTAACCCAGATGAAACTACATCTTGATGAAATAAGAGATTTTGTGACAACAAACGGACTATCGTTTACGGAAGGCTTATTGAAACTGAGCAATTATGAAGTTGATTTTAAAGAACAGAATGCCTCCAAATCTATGATAAAAGCTGCAGCATTTCCTTTTGTAAAAGAACTAAAGGATTATGACTTTGAATTTCAGCCAAGTATAAATGAACAGGAAATGAGGGAACTTGCCAGCCTTGGTTTCCTGGAAAAGAATGAAAATATCGTATTTTTAGGACCCAGCGGTGTTGGGAAAACGCATCTTGCAACTTCTATAGGTATTGCAGCTGCTAAAAAACATGCAAGCACATATTTTATTAAATGTAATGATTTATTGCAGCAATTAAAGCGTGCACAGTTGGAAAACCGCCTTGATGCAAGATTAAAACACTTTGGCAAATATCGTCTTCTTATCATAGATGAATTAGGATACCTGCCGATTAACAAAGAGGATTCAAATCTGTTCTTTCAGCTTATAGATATGCGTTATGAAAAGAAAAGCACAATACTTACTACAAATATGAATTTTAATGAATGGGACGGAGTGTTTTATGATGCAGTAGTTGCAAATGCAATCATGGATAGAATATTACATCATGCACATGTAGTACCCATATCAGGAAAATCATACAGGCTAAAAGATCATTTAAGGCAAACAGACTAATTGTACATTTTTATATAATATTTTTTGTACATTCGGTCTTGACATTTTATAGACAGAATCGTTAAATTTCATGATGTCCGTCATCTCAGCTTCAATCTTTTCTAATTGGCTATCCAGTAACTCGATTTGTTGAATGGTTTGAGTGCTTAATGAACAGATAGCTTACCTTACAAAAAAGCTCTTTGGATCATCCAGTGAAAAACGTAATGATTTCGAGGGACAGTTAAGCCTGTTTGATGAAGCTGAAAATGTGGCATCCGAAGAGGAAATGCCAAAGCTTGAAACCACAGTTAAATCTCATACACGCAAGTCCAGAAAATCTTTGACAGAAAAACTTAAAGGAATTCATGTAGAGCAGGTGATTCACGACATTCCTGAAGAAGAACGCATATGTGAGATATGTGGTTCAGCCCTTGAAGAAATCGGGCGTGAAGTTATCCGCAGGGAACTTGAATACATTCCTGCCAGAGTAAAGGTTATTGAACATATAAGTGTCCGTTATGGATGCCCTGCCTGTAAAGCTGAGGATGAATCATTTATTATAAAAGCTCCTGTGCCCAGGGCATTAATGAAACATAGCATTGCATCAGAATCTTCAGCCGCATGGACTATGTATCAGAAGTATGCTAATGGTCTGCCTCTTTACAGACAGGAAAAGGACTGGCTGCAATACGGTATAGAACTTAGCAGATCACAGCTGGCTAATTGGATTATCTACTGCGCCAGAAACTATTTTAAGCCGGTGTATGACCATCTGCATAAAGAACTGTTAAAGCGGCAGTTTTTAATGGCTGACGAGACAACTGTCCAGGTATTAAAAGAACCTGACAGAACACCACAGAACAAGTCGTACATGTGGCTGTTCCGTTCCGGTGAAGATGGTCTTCCAACCATAATCCTTTACGGATATACGCCAACCAGAGGTGGATATAATGCCGGAGAGTTCCTTGAGGGATTCTGTGGATATCTTGAAACTGATGGATATCAGGGATACAACAAGGTGTCCGGAATAAAAAGGTGCTGCTGTTGGGCACATATGCGCAGGTACTTTATTGAAGCAGTGCCCAAAGGCAAAGAGTATGATTACAGCAATCCAGCTGTGCAGGGTGTTTCATTCTGCAATGAATTATTTAAATATGAGGACAAGTATAAAAAACAGGGTCTCTCATACGAAAAACGAGGTGCAATGCGTCTGGAACAGGAAAAGCCTGTACTGGATGCTTTTTGGTCGTGGCTTGATAAACAGCATCCTGTAAGGAGCTCAAGAATGGACAAAGCAGTAACTTATGTCCGAAATCGTAAGCCGTTTCTGGAGACATATCTTGAAGATGGCCGCTGTAGCTTCTCTAATAACTTATCAAAGAATGCTATCAGACCATTTACGGTTGGCAGAAAGAACTGGCTGTTTTCAGAATCCCAGACAGGAGCTGAAGCCAGTGCAATAGTTTATTCAATGGTAGAAATGGCCAAAGCACATAATCTGAACATATATAAATATTTAAAATATCTTTTAGAACATCGTCCTAATTACAAGATGACTGATGAACAGCTGTCAGCTGTTCTGCCATGGAAACAGGAAGTAATTTAAACCTGCCATAATTAAAGTGGAGTGAAATGCTCTTATTTCATTTTTAATAATGGCAAAACGATGCCATATGGTATACCGCCTGATTATAAGGCGCTTACTTTTAAGCTATCCATTCGTAAACAGTAAACGCTCCAACCCATATACCTTGACTTCTAAAAGACCGCTAACCACGGTCTTTTTGTTTTCTGATATATTCTGGCAGCTTTGGTGACCATGGAAGAAGATCTTCCAGAAATGAGCGGTCTGTATCATCCATATGTGCCGGTATCTGGGTCAAGAGATATTCAAAGTACTCATATGGCTTTAAGTTATTAGCTTTGGCTGTCTCTGCTATGCTGTATATTATCGCTGATGATGTCGCTCCATTTATTGTATCTATCATTTCCCAGTTCTTCTTGCCTATACAGAAGCCCCTTATTGCACGTTCCGATGCGTTGTTATCCATTGGGACTTCACCATCTTCAAGAAATACTCTCAGATATTTTTCCTGATTGAGTGCATAAGTGACAGCCTGTTTCAGTTTAGCTGTGCTGGCTTTTCTTTCGTTTGATTTAAGGTACGCAAATAAAGCATCAACCAGTGGCTTTATTACCACCTGACGCTGCTTAAGTCTGTCTTCTGGTTTGAGTTCTTTCAGCTTATCCTCTTCACGGTAGACTGCCTGTATCTGTTTTATTACCAGATATGAAAGGCTTTCTTTCTGGGCAGCCTTTGGAACTGCCTTTAATGCCTCATCAAATTTTCGCCTGCAGTGTACCCAGCATCCGGCTATCTTAAGATCTTCCAGTTCCTTTTCTACTGTATGGTATACCTGATAACCATCGGTTACACATACCCCGGAATAATCTTTAAGAAACTGCCTTGGATGTGAAGCATTTCTTGTCCGCTGGTATTCATACAGGACTATCTGCTCATCTGAATACATATATCCTGAACGGTATACCCACATAAAGCTCTTGGAACCGGCTGGTCTGCCGTCTTTGTTTACAAGCTCAGGAGTCTCATCTGCCTGGATTACATGAAATCCATAAAGCTTCATATGAAGATAATCATACATTACTCCTAGATATTCATCTGCAAGACGTATCATCCAGTTAGCCATGTTCTGGCGTGTTATGGCAAGTCCGTATCTCTCAAACTCTTTTTCAAGCCTGTATAAAGGTACAGCATTTACATATTTGCCATTCATGACTGCCGCTGCAAGTGATGGCGTTACAGGACTTGATGGCAGTAATCCCTTTGGATGTGGTGCACGCTTCATATGTCCGTCTTCTTTGCCGGCATATACACCTATATGGTGCTCATCAACTGTTATCTTAGCCGGTGTAAAGTGATACCTTTTAACGACTGTATCCGGAAGCTGTTTCCATCCATTTTCACCGAATTCTGCTTTTAATTCTTCTTCGGTCATGTAATGGTCTATTCGCTCAACAGGAAGTCCTTCCATATCCACGGCACGTTTGCCGGCTGTCTTCTTTCCATGTATGGCATTTATTTCCAGTTCTTCCGGCTCATTTGCATCAAGATCAGACACTGCTTCCGCTTCATTAAAGAATACTATCTTTCCATCTACTTCCATAAAACATATCTGGTTTGTATCAGACATTTTTTCTGTCTTTCTTCCAAACCTGTTATTATTGGCAAGCACCAGCTGTTCCATCATTTTCTGCATCTTATCATTAAGTGCTTTCATTTCTACTGTAAGAGTTTCCATCTGGTTCTGAAGATTAAGAAACATCTTTATAAGAAGTGTCTTATCTATGCTATTCAGTTCTTTCTCTGTATACTTAATCTCCATAACCACATACTCCTTTTCATGGCATTAAGTATAGCAGAAATCGTGTTATTTCGCCACTTATGGCATTTGTCTGATTCGTCATTATGACGGTGGATAACACTTCTAAAAAGCCGGTATTTCTGGTTCTTTAGAACTATTATCCACATAAGGCAGGACACAGGGATGTATTAATTCTTTTATGTCCTGCATTTAGTGGATAATCCATATATTTGCTGTCACGATTATAGTTTTGAAAACTTTTTATATTATAAAAAATCTACTTTCTGCACAATGTTTACATCAGTGTTCCAGGATTATCCTGTGGCTTAATCGGGCGTTTTGCTATAATCTCAAAGCCTTTCATTAACTGTTCAAACTGCTGCTCATTTATCTCCAGTGCTTCTGTTACATTTCTTGGCCATTTGAAACTGCCTTCTTCAACCCTTTTATACATAAGCAGAAATCCGTCACCTTCCCATAGAAGTGCTTTTATCCTGTCATTCTTTCTTCCGCAGAATAAAAAGATTGTATCTTTATCGTGTGGATCAAGTTCAAACTGATACTGTACGATTCCTGCAAGTCCGTCTATTCCTCTCCGTAAATCCGTGTAGCCGGCTGCTATAAATATGCGTTTAAAACCGGCTGCATCATTAAGCATGGTTAAATGCCTCTATAAGATTTTTTATAAAATCAGGTGTAGCAGTATTAGTGATTTCAAATGTAACTCCATTGGTTTTTATTACAGCAGCTATTGTATTATCTTTAAAAGAACAGCCATCATTTTTGTTTTCACATATAGTATGTGTAATAGTTAATTCTGTTGATGCCGGGACTTCTTTAGTTACAGGAAGTTCCACAAATGTAGCTGCCTGTCTTTCAAAAGTATCAATACATATTTCTTTAAGCTTTTTCTGCCAGTAGTAATACTGGTCTTTTGATATGTTGTTTATCTCAAGCCACTGAAGTATCTTCATGCCACTTGAACGGCATTCTTTTATTATAGCTGCCCACTTTTTAAGATTGTGCTGTGTTTCTAACTCCTTAGCGTTCAATAATTGTAACCTCCTGAAAAATTTGTGATAGTTGTACGAATTGTACAATTCGTTAAAATCGTACAACTTGTGCAACTGGATTATTATGGTTATATCAAATTTTTCGTGATATTTGTAGGTACATAGGTTGGAGCGTTTACCGTAAACACTCCACCCTAGATATATAATGTAGAATGTTTACAAATATACAAAAAGCGTAAGATATATAACATACCTCACACTTTTTATAACTAATATTATTTATCCCCTTATAAACATCCCTGCTTTTTCCATCTCAATAAGTGAATTCTCATAGCCACTATTATCTTTATCTTCGCCAAGAACCCATTGGCAGAATTGTGTTAATCCTTCTCTTAACGATATAGTCTGCTTAAATCCTAATATATCTTCAGCTTTTTGTATATCAGCTATATTGTGTGCTATATCACCAATTCTAAAGTCACCAGTTATATTAATATCACTATTGCTATCATAAATTTCTTTTAACATATTAGCAATATCTATTACACTTGTTCCAACGCCACTTCCAAGGTTAATAATCTCCGAATTACTCTTAGCATTATCTATAGCTGCTATAACACCTTTTGCAATGTCAACAACATTAATAAAATCTCTGCTTTCAAGACCATCTTCAAATATATTGACAGACTTATTCTCTAACAATAATGTAGAGAATATTGATAAAATACCTGTATATGGATTTTTAAGTGATTGTCCAACTCCATAAACATTCTGAAATCTAAATATTGTATAATCTATTCCTAATGCCGGACACATTGTCTGCAACATTTTTTCCTGTGCATATTTTGTATAAGCATACAATGAACCAGGTATAATAACACTGTCTTCCGTTGTAGGTAACAAAGTAAGCTTCTCACCACATTTATCGCAATAAAGATTAAAATCTTTATTTAACATCGTTTCCTTTTTTCTGCTCTTAGGATAGACAATCCCACAGTTAGGACAGCTATACTTTCCTTCACCATAAACTGAACGTGAAGATGACAATAAAATCTTTTTAACTTTACTATCTTCACCTTTTGATGAAATAACCTGTAAAAGATTTGATGTTCCCATAATATTAACATCATTGTACTGATTAATTCTGTACATAGATTGTCCTGTTCCTGTTTCCGCTGCTAAATGAATAATATACTCTTTACCATCTACTGCTTTTTCTACTACATCATAATCTCTTACATCACCATATATAAAATTACATTTATCTTTAATTTTGTTATACAAATATGAATTATGCCAATCCGAACCGTGTATCTGTTCTGTCATACAATCTAACACTGTAATTTCATATTCACCTAAATCATATAACTGATTAACTAACTCACTTCCTATAAATCCTGCTCCACCTGTTATTAATACCTTTTTCATAATTTATGTCTTTCTTAATATATTTATTATATATTATATTACCTATACATTCTGCAATAAGCAAATGTTCTTCTGTATTAATATCTACAGCTTCATATTTATTTACTATATGCATATATGGTTTTCTGCCTATCCTGCACTTTCCATTAAGTTCTCTAAGATTTTTCCAGGAACTCTTTCACTATTTGCTTTGATAGGAACAAAACACTCTGTTTTCATTATGCCACCTCCTTAGAAGTAGACATATAACAAACATCAATGTAATTTAATCGGAGATTATTCCCCCCTATTTTCATAGTTATCTATTGAATAAGGGTCTATCTGTGATACACTTTCATCCATATCTAACCAAGCTCTTGCACATGCCAAATCTAATCCATCATCTATATCAATGCTTGTTCTTTTATCTAATATATATTTATATGGATTAGACCCATGAAAATACTTCCATTCTATCATTTTTCTTCTTGGTGCTAACAAAATTCCATCTGTAACAAAATATAATGGTTTTAATTGCTGCGATGGGACATGTTTAATTCCTAATTCATAATTTATTGGTCCATTATCATCCCACAGATATCTCTTGAACTTTTCCATAGATACCAATGAATCATATCCATCTTCTAAAGCTTTATAATATAAAGAAATTGCTTCTTTATATTGTTTAGGAAACACCAAAGGGGCTGTACAAGTTGCCCATAATATATCATCACCATCAACATTCTCACATATATGAGCTACAACCTCACCAAAAGTTTTACTTTTCTCATCACAGAATTCCACTGCCCTTTTATGTGTACTAACTCCTTGTAACCTTGCCATTTCTAACATATTATCAGAATCAGATGATACTACAATATTAGTAATCTCTTTCACTTGTTTTAATTGATTAATCTTATTAATTAATAAGTTAGTACCAGCAAATGGAGCTACATTTTTATTCTTTAACCTTCGGCTTCCTTCTCTTACAGGAATAATTGCTGTTATCATTTTTATCACCTTACCTTTTTATTTATTTCTTATTTGCCTCAATATATTCATAATGTATTGTCTTTTAGCAACTGCAATTATAATAGTTAACAATATAATAATATACCTAATCAAAACAAACGAATATAATAACATTATTATACCACTAATAAATAACAAAATAACAATATTTATAATTATATTTTTTATATCATATAATCTCTTACCATTAATATGTTTTTTACACACTTTTTTCATAAACAAATAATGTGCTATTGCAAAAATCATATAACAAATCAATGTTGTATAGCCTGCTGCTATATAGCCAAATATAGGCATAAATATCATATTCAATATTATATTCAATACCGCTCCCAATACTGATGCTATTGTAACAAAATAACTTTCCTCAAAATAAAACTCTATATTAGCAAATAAAGAATATAAGAAAATAAAATAGACGCTCAACGCTACTGGTGGAATGACCCATATAGCACCTGAATAACTGTTTGGTGCCATTATTGATATTATCTCTGGCGCCATCAACATTGGTATTAATGTTATTATTCCGACTATAAATAACAATATATTTGACATTTTTCTAAATTCTTTATATTGTCCATTTTCAATTTTTTGATAAGTCCAAGGAACATATGAAGAATTGATGCTAGTAACAATAATATTCATAACCATCGATACTGAATAAGCAACACTATATATAGCAATTTTTTCCTGACCAAACATTTTTTCAATCATAATCCTATCTGCCTGTGACAATACAACCATTGACAAATAATGTGGTATTAGAGGAAGATTAAACAGTAATGCAAATTTCCAATATTCTTTATAATAAAAAGTCTTTCCCTTTATAAAATTATAAATATAAAAAAATAGTCCAACAAAAACATTTACAACTACAACCGATAAAATTCTAGCTATTCCCTTTTGGCTTGTATTACTAACGGCAATCAAACCAACTACTGGATTAAAAACTGCAATTACCAAAGTTATAATTACTAACGCCTTATATTTGAATAAATATCTTTGTTTCATTGACCAAAACTGAAATGCTGGTGTAAAAAATATTTCTATAAGCATCGCAACTATAACTATATCTGGTAACCCTATTATTTTATTCCACATATTTTTACAACTTATATAAACACCTATAACTAATAGAGAAACAATTGTTGATAATCCCTGCATAGAAGAAATATACTTTGTCCTTTCTTCTTTATATTTCAACATTCCGTTATTAAATACTCCAGATGAAAGATTTAATGTTGCAAAAATACTAATTATACTAAGCCAAGATTGATATAACGAATATTGTCCGTATTGTTCTGCTGTCAATATTCTTGTAAAAAAAGGAACCGTAATTAACTGAATCCCTTTCTGAATAATACTGCAAACAGTAAACCATATACTTGCTTTTATCCCTTGTGGTATTTTGTTATAAAATAGCTTTATTTTTTTTAACAACTTCTTTTTCCTTTCAATTGTTCTATTTAACCTGTTTCTCTTATTTTGTTTAT
This sequence comes from Lachnospira sp. CLA-JM-H23, assembly GCF_040096425.1. Taxonomy (NCBI): domain Bacteria; kingdom Bacillati; phylum Bacillota; class Clostridia; order Lachnospirales; family Lachnospiraceae; genus Lachnospira; species Lachnospira sp. CLA-JM-H23. The sequence goes on along the minus strand of NZ_JBBMET010000005.1, from coordinate 231,750 downwards.
TATATTCCTATAATTTTCTTTTAAGTTATTTGTGCCAATCAAATACTGCTTTATTTCCATCACTTTCTGATTATAAAATTCTGTATTTATTTCAGAAATAAGTTTTTCCAATTCTTTTATATTAGAAAATTTAACATAATCAGTTTTAGGGAACAAATTTATATCATTTTCTTTTCTTATAAACAAAAAGGTTGGAATACCTAATTTAATAGCTGTTAAAAATGAAGTTGATGCTGATACAACCACTATCTCCATCATTGAGCAAAAATTGTCTATGCTAATTTCAGTACCATATGTATATACATTATCCTTATCTAAAATATTTAAATATTTACTATTGTCATCCGCTGGATGCCATTTTATATATAGCTTTTTATTATTCTGTTTACAATAATCTTGTACTAATTTAAGCATTTGCAAATTATCTTCAATCGGCTGCATTGGACTATTCATCACTACACCTATTGAGTTCATTACTTTTTCTTTGTTTTCACCACTATCACCTAAATGATGTGGTGACCCTGCTACAATCATATTACCTTTGTAACCTGCTTCAATTGCTGTATCTTTTGCTGCCTGACTTTCAGCTAAAAAATATGTACTCCTAGAACCTAGGTATCCCCAAGAATTATTATTAATATTAAAGGTACCATGTTGTAATGTTATTGTCATTTTATTATCGTTGTTAAACTTTTGTGTAAAATAACTGTCAACTGGCATCACATCACAATAAGTCATTAATAATCTAACAGCTATATTATTTTTCTTACATATATTTTGCCAATCATTATAAGCAACAAACACTTTAAGTATCTGTCCACTATAATATAACCTCTCATCTAACTCTGTAAAAATACTTTTTAACTGTTTTACCCATTTTATAAATAATGATATATATTTTATCTGGCTAAAGCAAAATACCTTATTATCGCAAATCATTATCATATTGTTATCAGTTAACGCAACTACATTTTTAAATGCGCTCTTATGCTCAGGTCTATGATTATAATCGCCCGAACATAACGCTAACATATCTGCTCTACCATTATTAATATATTTATAAGAGTCTTTTAAAAAAATATTTTTTAATATTCTTATTATTTTATATCTTTCTTTTGTATGTTCTTCATTAATACAATAATGTAATACATCACCCATCTTAATATTTTCACATTTTATAAAGTCAATTTTATTCAAATCACTTTGGATACTATGTTCTTTCATACTACAATTTTACTCCTGTTTGATTACTCTATCCCATTTATTATTATTTTTATTATACTTTTTAACTACTCTTGCTGGCACTCCTACTATCACTGAATAATCATCATATATTCCTCTAACAACTGCATTAGTCCCCACTATACAATGTCTTCCTAAAATTGTTCCTGCCTGTATTGCAGCTCCATAACCGATAAAACATTCTTCTCCTATTTCTGTCTTGCTATATTTAATATTTTGATTTAAAATATGATTATTAATATCCTGATATTCATGATCAATATTAGTAATAAATACATTACCTAATATGGTTGTATTTTTGCCAATCTTTAAATTATCACAAGATGTGATGTGAAAATTTTGCCCTATAGAAACATTATCCTCAATATTAATTCCTGCATTATATTCCATATCGTTCCATTTTGTAATAACTTCCATTCTTGCCCCATTTAAAATACTTACATTATTTCCAATACTAATATATTTTTTTCCAATCACCCTGATTGGTTTCATTATTATCGAATTAGAACCGAAATTAGCATAAGTAAAACTATAAATTCTTTTTTGAATAAATGCAGTTATTTTACATTTCAATAAATAAAATTTATTATCATAATTTATAAATGTACTTATTTTTGATCTAATATTATTCATACTATTCTGCCTTTTTTAATATCTGTTGTATTTTATCATTATTTCCCCATACTGCCTTAGAATCATATATTCTATCTGGATATACTCCATATTTAAGTTTTATGTCAAATTTGTTATCTCTTATGTATCTTTCAACTCTATCAGCAAGTTTTTCTGGTCTTCCTGAGCAAATATTTATTATCCCATTAACTTCATCTTGTTGTACTGTTGCTGCTACTTGGTCACAAAATTCTTCATAATCTAAAAAATCATATTGATTTAACCCCATTGTAAAAGGAAATTCTTTTTGACCTTTTTCAACTGCCTGCGATATTTTGGAAAATATAGAAGCTCCATATACCGAATTGCCCACAATATAAAATCCTCTAAGCCACTGAAACACATTATTATTTTGTTGTGCCAATAACTGTGTTGCTTCTCTTAGTGCATTCTTTGCGATACCGTAATAACTTTGAGGATTGCAAGGTGTTGTTTCATCTATACTTCCCTCTATAAAACCTATCTCATGCATTGTCCCCATTACGCTGATTTTTTTAATCCCCGCTTCTGCCATTTTTCTTATAAACTCAAAATGTAACGGAAAATCCTTGATATGATGTTCTGAAAAATGTACAAATCCATCTCTCCATGCTAAATGCAATAAGCAATCAGGCTCGTCAAAATACTGATATGGATTCTTAATTTCAAATAAATTACATTTCATCTTTTGTGCTCTATTATCAACATTAGACAAATCAAAATCAGCTGCAATAACATCACAACCATTATCTAAAAGCTTTTTTACTATTCCACTCCCCAAATATCCATTTGCACCTGTAATCAATATTTTCATAATACTATTTACTCCTTTTACAAATTTCTAATTCATTAAGTATAATCTTAAATCTGTTTAAATATGTTTCATTGTTTTTCGCCCATTCGTAACCTTTTTGTGCATATTGAATACGTATTTCCTCATTATCAATATAATATTCTATTTTATTTTTTAGCTCATCATAATCACGAAATGTATCTAACATTCCCTCATATTTTTTTGCTATTAATTCATTATAACTAACTAACTGAAATGCTCCCGCACCCAAGATTTCATTTAATCTAGCATTCCAACCGCTTTGAGATTGTTCATGCAAAATATTAATATTTATTTTTGTTCTCGAATATAATTCGTTAGCTTTTTCATGCGATATTTTTTTATTTACAAAACTATTCTTTTTATCAGACATAATAAATTTAATGTATCTAACAATATTTCTTTTAAACTCATATATTCCATAAAACATACAATTTTTATTTTTAAAATCATATGCAACTTTTTCTAATATTTTTTTCCTATTTCCATACATCGCACCAACAAAACTTATGTCTACGTCCTTTGTATTTGTATTTATTGGATAATATTTTTGTTCATCATATCCCAATGGTAAAAAAACACTTTCTTTGTTTTTTTCCTTCAATTTTAAAACATCAGATTCTTCAAATACATAATGTAAATCATATAATTCCCAGTTTTCCATCATATCTGGATATCTTGAAACCGAATCATATAACCATATAGCTTTTGGACAGGTTATACTACTCAACGTTTCCCTCTCCATAAAATCCCCTCTTATAACAATTACAAACTCAGGATTTATCTCTTTATAAAGTTCCAATATTCTTTTATTGAATATTGTCTTTTTTTTATCTATAATTTTTTTATCACTACAATGAAATAATTTACATACAGCTGTTCTCCAATCATATGCGCTAAAGCTCAATGAAATTGCATTATAACCACATTTATCTATGCTATTTGAAAAAATCTCTGTATAATTATTAAAATCAGGTGCTATTAACAAAATTTTCTTCATATCAATCTTTTATTTCTTTCTTAATTTATAACAATTAATAATCTTCCTAGTTATCTCTTTATAAGTAAATGATTTCATTTGTTCATCATTTAGAATAGGTTGCTCACCATTCATTAACATATTTTTTATTCCGTTTGAAATACTATTTTCATCTGTTTCATCAACAAATGCAACCGATTTACTATAATCACTTAAATATTCAACCTGTCCACCTGTATATGGACACACTATTTTACATTGCGACAATAATGCTTCTGGAAAAACAATTCCAAATGGTTCACTTGGATTAAGAGATACAAAAATCTCACTTAATGAATAATAATGTGCTAAATTTTCTTGTGTAATTCTTCCAAGAAATACCACATTCAAATGATATTCATCTACTATTTTCTTTAATTCCAATTCATCCGGACCACTTCCAGCTATTAATAATTTGTATTCAATATTATTTTTCTGTAATATAATTAATGATTTGATTAATTTCTCTACACCTTTTACCGATACTAATCTCCCTGCATATAAAATTGTATTCGGTTCTTTTTTTACATTTCTTTTAATAATATTATTATAAAATGAACTTGAAACGCCTAATCTAATTACAGCATCTGCGTTTATCCCAAAAAAATTACTGTTAATCATTTTTGTAAAATTACTATTAGCTAGTATCTTATCACATTTTTTTATTAATATTTTCTGATAAATCACCGCCAATTCAGATTTTAATTTTCCATAATAATTAGAATTAAAAAATCCATGCAAAAAATATATCTTATATGAATTACTTTTATCAAACAACAAATATTTTGCATATCCTAATGATGCTATAATCAAATCAAATTTTTCATTTTTAAATATTTGAGTTGCATTAATATAATTAATTTTTTTTATATTAAATTTATCTTTATTTATTTTTTCTTCTTTCTGGTCTGTTAATAATACTACCTGACAATTATTCTGTTCAAAACCATTAGCTATTTCTTCATCAAATATTGCCACACCACCAAAATATTTACTTGTAGTTACTGGTCCTAATATTCCTATTTTCATAAAACACCTTTCCTATGACAATTTGTTAAATACTTTAATGTATTCTTCTGAGGCATAATTCCAATTAAATTCCTTAATAAAATCTGTTTTCATATCTAATTTATATTTTCCATTGGCATACTGAACTAGTTTTTTTGCTAATATCTTAAAATCTTTGGATGAACAACAATATCCCGTATTATCATTTTGAACAACTTCTGGAAGTCCTCCAACCTCAAAACAAAATACAGGTAAATTTGATTTTAATGCTTCACACACTGATATAGATAAATTTTCTATAGTAGAAGTATTTATTAATCCCATATAATGATTATAATATATTTGATTACTTTTACCTTTAAGTACAATATTTTTTTGTTTTTTTAGCTTATTAGCAATTGATGTTTGGATAATTTCACCATATATATCGATGTTTATACTAGAATCCATTTTATAAATTTCTTCTGACAATTGTATAGCTTTTCTATATTTTCTTGCATCTATATTACCAACCATAATAAATGATTTTTCATTAATTTTATAGCCATCACTTGATTTTTCATCTATTCCATTACGAATAACTTTTGATTTTTCGTTAAACTTCCTTGTATAATTATTCATATATTCCGAAACATTAATTACATAGCTGGCATTCGTTATTGTTTTCTTATACATAGGAATAAAATAAAAACTTTTCAAAAAAAACTCAGCATTGATCCATCTAGCATCAGGCCAATTGCCATGATATGTATGTACATAATTTATTTTCGCCCTTTCCAATACATATCCTATATGATCATCTGAATATCCCAATATTATATAATCACTATTTTGTTTTTTATATTCCAATAAAGCTTTATATATTTCATTTACATTCTTTTTTAAATTAACAACTAATCCAGAATTTCTCTCATACACCCCTAATTCAAGTGTAAAAACCGATATATCATCAAATTCATCCTTCCATTTACTTATAAAATACTGTGTTGCCAGGGTTGCTCCCGTGAAATCCCCCCCAAATTTTTTCGTAACAATAACTAATTTTCTCATATTTTTATTTATCCTTTTTTATTACTAAACCTAAAAGTAAATACCACAACCTATAATTTCCCAAATCCAATAATAATAACGGAACAATAATATACGGAATTACTATATCTTGTCTTTTATTCTTAAAAAGTGGCAGGAATGTATAAATATATGACATTAATACAATTAATCCTCCATCTAATAATAACGAAATAAGTGTATTGTGTGTTGGATAAGGTAATAACTGTTCATTTGCAATCCAGCCATAACCAATTATTGGTTTTTGCTTTATATAATTAAAAGCCATCATCCATATTCTCATTCTATTATCATCTTCAAAGCTCGCATTAACTTTTAATGTATGCTCTCTACCCAATAATTTAGCTGACAAAGTAAATATATTTTCTATAATTCCATTTAATATATCTGGATTTACAACTGACATAATAAGCAAAATTGATAAAACTGTAATGCTTACATAATATAATACATATGATTTCTGCTTAATTTTAACTAATAACTTCATAAAAATATATACAGCAATACATATCAATGAAGTTCTTGACATTGATATTACTGCCCCGATCATAGCCATAATTATAATTTTGTTCGCAATATTTTTTCTTTGAACATACATTTCAGCTATAAATATTAAGCACAAACTAAAAATCATATATTTATTAGGATCTGTAAAAAACCCATTTAATCTTATTTCATCTTTATATATATACACACTCGTTGATAACAAAACATCTGATATGTTTTTAAAATAATTCATTCTTATTAACAAATAAACTAATACTGCATTATATATATTAGCATAAGATATTCTAGCAATGTCATTGTCAATAATTTCAAAATTTTGTTCCGAATTAATTATATCTAAAATTAAAATCAACGATATAATATATCTTATAAATTCCAATAACTGTGATGACCCAATTGTATGAAAAATAAGAACCAAAAAATCAACCATCAAGAAAAAAAACACTCTTTTATTAAATATAAGTTTTCCTTTTCTCTTAAGTAATATATATATAAAATAAGCAACTATAATCCAATCATATAACTTTAACGACATTATTGTTACACTTGAATATAAAAAACTATCTAACATCAATAGTATAAATAAACTTCCTCTGTCCTTATAATGAATTATCTGAAATATACTCTTTAATACTATTGCAAATATAAATAGATATTCGTTTATAATAAACAAAAACGGAAGTATAAGATATAATATTATCTGAAGCATATCATATATTGATACTTTTTTCTTTTTATAAGTAATGTTTTCTTCTTTCATTTTACCACTTCTAACTTCTTAAAAATTTTTTATAACATATCTTTCTAAACCATGTTGGAACAATAGTAGATAAAGTTCTAATTATACAGTTCTCTATATATTGAACGTTCGATATATACTTATTTTCTTTCATATATTTAAACAACCGTATTTGTGATAATACATATTTAAATCCCGCTCTTCTTTTATACATATTATTACCTGCTCGCATATTTAATAAAATATCTTCTAAATTATATCCTTTATAACCATTCATTAACATACGTATCCATAAATGATAGTCTTCTAATAAATAAAAATCCTGATACGAACCCACAGCCTTAACACTCGACTTTTTATACATAACGCAAGGATGATTAAATGGATTTCTCTTTTTTGAAAATTTTATTATTTCATTATTATTTTGGGGCAAAATTCTTAAACATTCTATATTATTAATATCATCTGAAAATTCTTGCACTGTGCCTGAACATATACTTATTTCTTGTAATTTCTTAAATATTTCCAGCTGCTTTTCACACCTATCAGGAACTGATATATCATCACTATCCATCCTTGCTATATATTCATTTTTACAATACTCAAGTCCTACGTTAAGTGCTTTTCCTAATCCAACATTTTCCTTTAGTCTAATAACATTAAGAACATCACCCATTTCTTCTTTTTTATCTAAAATAACCTTATCAAGAGATTCATTTAACTCACCATCACATACCAACACAAAATCATCTGTTTTTTTTGATTGTTTTTGTATACTCTCTATAGCCTCTTTTAAAAATTCTGCTTTTTCTTTTTTATAGACTGACATTAATACAGAATACTCCATTAATATACTCCTTATAGACTTTCCTATATAATTTTCATTCTAACTAATCTTCTTCCTTTGCTGCCGCAGCTTCCTGCATTGCTTCTTTATTCATTGCAGTTGTCTTGCCTGCCTCAATTCCCTCTGTACTCTCCGGCATAAATAAAATCTTTATTGTAGCCATAATTATTTTTATATCTGTTATTATGCTGAGTTTTGATATGTACATTAAATCCATCTGTAATTTATCATATGGCTCTGTATTGTACTTACCATATACCTGAGCATAACCTGTAAGTCCAGCTTTTACCTGTAATCTTAACGAGAATTCTGGCATTTCCTTTATGTACTGTTCTGATATTTCAGGACGTTCCGGTCTAGGTCCAACACACGATAAATCACCCTGTAATATATTAATCATCTGAGGTAATTCATCAATTCTACAGGCTCTTATCACTTTGCCTATTGGTGTTATTCTGCTATCGCCCTGAGAAGACAATCTCGCAACACCATCTTTTTCAGCATCAACCTTCATACTCCTGAATTTCAGTATGCTGAATTTCTTGCCATCCTTAGTAAGTCTTACCTGTTTATAGAATACAGGACCTCCATCATATGCCTTTATTAAAACTGCTGTAATTAATAATATAGGACTTGTTATAATTAAACCTACAAGTGATATCACTATATCCATTAATCTTTTTATAAATAAATATCCTAATCCAGGTGTTGCTCTTTCACATATCATAACCGGAAGATTAGCCATCTGAATAACCTGGGCATTACTTATCATAAAATCACCTATATTAGGTCTTACATATGTCTTAATATCATGTTCAACGCAATATTTAATAATATCGTTACGCTGTGTTGATGCAAGTCCACACAGCATAACCGAATCTGCACCTGTTTCCTGCAGCTTATTAACAAACTTCTGCAATTCAACCTGTGCTCCTTTATGCCAACTTTCTATATCAGTCAGTTTAATTTCACCTGCCAGTATAAATCTCCAGCTTAACCTGTCTATTATGCTTCTGCCATTTTTATAAGCATATTGATTATCGTATGCAAGAAGCACCTTAGATGGCTTATATATAATATTTGTCAATTTATTTGCAACAATTGACCATATTGTACTTAACACACAGCTTATTACCATTTCTAATAATAACGGCAATATATTTTCCACGTGTCTTGTAAGCAACATTATTACTATGTATATAATGCAATTGCTTATAAGAATAGATACACACTGGGAATAAATGAGTTCTGATATTCTGCTAATTCTTAATGCCAATCCTTTATATAGCTGAGCCATAATGGTATATATTATGAAGTAAAGGGCTACTACCAGTGCATCACCTTTTCCATAAAATGTATTTCCCCACATTCTTGATTTATAATATCCATACCATATTGCCGCAAACAATAACGTATTTATAATAATTACAATTACCTGAACTAAAAATAAAGCCGTTTTTTGCTTTTGTTTTTTGTGTATCATTTATTCTCTCCTCACATCATCCCGTGTATAAACCATTCTATAATTCTATTATCAGTATTTATTTCTCATCATAATCCATAAGAAAATCTCCATCAAACTCATCTGCTGATGGCTTCTTTCTTACACCAGTATTGTTTCCTGCCACATTAGCTTTCTTTCTTGCGGCTACCTCGCCAACACTTCCTGCCTGTCTTTTGACTGGCTTAGAAGCATTGTTAGTATTCTTTCTTGCTGATGAAGCTTTTCTTGCTTTCTCGAATGATTTATCTGGTGACTCCTCGCTGTTATAATGTCCATAATAGCTGCCGTAGTATTTACCATAATACTTGCCATAGTATCTTCCATAGTAACCATTTTCTGATAAATCAACCTTATTAAGAACGCTTCCGATTATCTTAATTTTTGTCTTTTTAAGCTGTCCCATTACATTCTGTGCGAACTTATAGCTTACCTGGTTAGCTGCGATTACAAGAACCGCACCATCACATACCTGTGCAACAATAGCTGCATCGATAACACTTCCAAGAGGTGGTGTATCGATGATTACATAATCATACTTTTCTCTCATCTGTCTTACAGTCTCTTTGAATAATGGGCTGTCAAGAAGCTCTGATGGGTTAGGTGGCACTGGGCCAGCAAGAATAACGTCCATATCCGGCACATTTGTCTGATATATTACTTCTTCTAATGTGTTCTGTCCTGAAAGAAAATGTGTCAATCCCTTAACACCCTTCTTAACTCTGTAACGTCCTACAAGAACTGACTTTCTTAAATCACAGTCAATGAATAACACTCTCTTTCCGCCATCTGCTATTGATGAAGCAAGGTTCATTGTTACTGTTGATTTACCTTCATTAGGTCCACAGCTTGTAAACATTACTACCTTTGTATCCCTACCACTTAAGAATATGTTAGTTCTTAAATTTCTATAGCTTTCTCTTACCTGATAATCATCCTGCTGGTTAGTTTCTATATTAATTGTCTGCATATTTTTAATCCTTTCACACTCTCTTGTTTACCTATTTTCTTGTTTTCTTTTTCTTACTGCTTGGCTGTCCATTATATTCTTCTTCAGTTAATGGAATAAGTGAAAGATTAGTTATGCCAAGATATTTTTCAACATCATCTGATGTCTTAATTCTATCATCAAGAATGAAGTTGACTACAAGCACTGCTATTGCTATTACAATACCTGCTATTGCACCAAGCATTGTATTCTTCTTAACATTAGGACTTGATGGTGCATTTGCAACACGTCCATATTCAATTACATTAACGCCTTCAATCTGCATTACTGATGTTATCTGCTTAGCAGATACATCTGCGATTGCATCTACTATTTCTTTAGCTCTCTTAGGGTCTGTATCTGTAACTGTTACCTGAAGAACTCGTGAATCTGTCTCGATTTCACAAGAAATCTTGCCAACGAGTGCATCTGGTGTTATATCAAGATCAAGGTCTTTAACTACCTGTTCTACTACTGGAAGGCTTGTCACAAGAACTTTATAATCTTTAACAAGCTGTGTTGATGACTGAATATCACTAAGTGTTGTAGTAGTGCCATTCTGTCTGTTGATTATATATAATTTGATGGATGACTGATACTGAGGTGTAATTGCTATCTCTGTTATTCCAAATGCAATTATTGCTGTCACAACACCTGCTACAATTACTATCCATATCTTTGATAACAGCATCCTTATGATCTGCATAATATCAATTTCTACTTCTTCGTTGTTATCTTGTCTGATATTTGTTTCCATATTATCTCCTATCCTTTGCGCCTTGAATATTTACCCAGGCGTTTATTATATTAATATTGTTTCTTCAAATGTACTTAAAATATATAAATTATGATGTAACTGTCTAAATCATAATTATTTAAAACATTTCATAATTTATTAACAATATTAGTTCTGTACAATTATACGAACCTTGTCTAATAATGTCAACAAGGCCTACTTCCATCTCTTTTTTTGATTAAATGTCTTACCCACCCCCTTGATTTTAGCTGGTTTCGAGATGATTGACTTGTTTTTTATGTGATTTGCGGGAAAATGTTTTTAAAAAAGAACATTCTATATTATTATCAGCATACACTGCAAATCACACCTAAAAAAATGCGAGAATATCCTGTCTGACATTCTCGCAAGTTTCACTGTTACAAGCTACTAGCCGGAATCGAACCGGCGACCTACTGATTACGAATCAGTTGCTCTACCGACTGAGCCATAGTAGCGTACTTGAATTATTGTACTCTTATTTGGTGGAATTGTAAAGGAGGAATTATCCAATTTTCCTTATCAGAATAAATCACTGCGACTTCTGGTTCTTGTTAATACCATACACCTTTTCACATTTCCACCCCCGCCGCATAAATTATAATAACAATACTTATACCAAGAGGTTATTTATGAAAGCTCTCCCCACCAATTCATCCCCTCCTCTGTTATCGCTTAAAGGTATTTCCTTTGCATATAATACGCCGAAAAGCGAAATTCCTGCACTTGATAATATCTATCTTGATATTATGCCGCAGTCTTTTACATCTATAGTCGGGCCTTCCGGCTGTGGCAAATCGACCTTGCTTTCCATCATATGCGGGCTTCTTTCGCCACAGAAGGGTGAGGTTGTTTTTAACGAGGATATTCTACACGATAATGCTATATCTCCAAGAATTGGATTTATGCCACAGAAGGATACTTTATTTGAATGGCGCACTATTTATAAAAATGTGACACTCGGTCTTGAAATTAATCATCTTAAAGATAAGGAACATTTAGAAAATGTTAACAATATGCTAAAAGAGTATGGCCTATACCAGTTTTGCAATGTCCATCCTTCTGAATTATCCGGAGGCATGCGTCAGCGTGCGGCATTAATAAGAACCCTTGCACTTAACCCGGATATTCTTCTGCTTGATGAACCATTTTCCGCTCTTGATTACCAGACGAGGCTTGAAGTGTCTGATGATATCGGCAAAATCATTAAAGAGCAGAAAAAAACAGCCATTCTTGTTACTCACGATATATCGGAGGCTATCTCTATGGGCGATAGTGTTGTTATTCTTTCACACAGGCCTGCACATATTAAAAAAATTGTTAATATTAACCTTTCCATTCCTGACCGGACACCATTTACTTCAAGACAGGCTCCTGAATTTGCAGGATATTTTAATGAAATATGGGAGGATATACAATGAATAAATCTATCAAAGCAATCAATAAAAAAAACATCTCTAACTCCCGTACACAATATCTTAACCACATAAGATTATATAAAATTTCCATTACTGTATTAAGATTTTTGATTTTAATGGCATTTATTGCCGCCTGGGAAATATCAACCCGTACTGGTATTCTTAATCCATTTATATTCAGCTCACCATCAAGAATATGCACAACTTTTATTGCTATGGCTAAAGATAACAGCATATTCATTCATATATGGACGACACTTTTTGAAACATTTTTATCTTTCTTCCTTATTATAATTGTCGGAATGGGAGCAGCAATTCTTCTCTGGCTGTGGAAAGGCTTATCAGACTGCCTTGAGCCTTTCCTTATTGTGCTTAACAGCCTGCCCAAATCAGCACTTGCCCCTATGATAATCGTCTGGCTTGGCAATAATATGAAAGCTATTATCATAACTGCTATATCTGTAGCTATATTTGGTATGATAATTAACATATATACCGGATTTTTAGAAATTGACAAGGAGAAAATCATTCTTATTAAAACACTTGGCGGAACTAAGAAAGATATTCTTAAGAAACTCATACTTCCCGGTTCTAAGCAGATAATAATAAGCAATATGAAGGTCAACATCGGTCTTTGCCTTGTTGGTGTAATAATTGGCGAATTCTTAGCCGCTGATAAGGGACTTGGCTACCTTATTATATATGGTTCGCAGGTATTCAAGATGACTTATGTATCTATGAGCATTGTTATACTCTGCATTATCTCAACTGTTCTATTCAAACTTGTTGATGTCATTGAGAAAATGTTTCGTGATTGACATTTTTATCTTTTCATAATATACTGCAAATATACAAATTATGCTTTATATCGCATACAGTTTATTGTATACTCATATAGCTTATAATTAATGGCATTACTATAGATTATCACGCGCCACGCTGGCGCAGAAATGAGGATTTAATGATTTCACTCCGCATTAAGGACACTAAAGTATTTATGTCCCAGCTGCTTATCAAGGATACCTTCGATAGAATGCTTCTGTCAGAAGCCACAATAAAGACTGCGTGTTCATACACTATTAATGGACAGATTAACAAGGAATATTATTCTGATGAAGAATGGGATAATCTTAATAATAACGAAAAGTCTTATTCAGAATGGGGTAATATTAAGCCATTCTGTTTTAGTCTTATTAAGGGTAATAAAGTTCCTGCTGCTATGAAGCTTGTTATGCTTGCCTCTTATGAACTTGTCACAGATATTATCGCAAAGAATAACATCGCTGTTATGCCTGAGAATGTTAATGGTCTCTTTATTAATATGAAGTATCAGGAAGGTCATGTAGATATTATTACAGGAACTTCTCTTAATGTATTTACATTAGATAAGCAGCTTGATACAGCCTTCGACCAGTATATCAAGACATTTCTTGCTAATGCCGGTCTTGATTTTGAAGAATTATAGTGAGTTTATTAATATTTAATATTTTTCTAAAGCCTTGATTTTACTGTATTATCTCTATCTTTGTTAGCACTCATTAGATTTGAGTGCTAATTTTTGCTTGACTTCCACTTTTAACAATATTAAACTTAGACTTAATTAAGGATATAAAGATACATATATTTATTCTTTACATCTAATGAATATTAAAAGATAGGAGATAATAATTATGTCTAATACACACGGAAGTTTATCTATTAACAGTGACAATATTTTTCCAATAATTAAAAAATGGATGTACTCTGACCATGATATTTTCTACAGAGAGCTTATATCTAACGGCTGTGATGCCATAACCAAGCTTAAGAAGCTTGATATGATTGGTGAATACGAAGCACCTGATGATATTGAATATAAGATTGATGTTAAAGTAAGTGCTAATAATAAGACTATCAAGATTATTGATAATGGTATTGGTATGACTGATGGTGAAGTTGAAGAATATATTAACCAGATTGCTTTCTCTGGTGCAGAAGCATTTCTTGAAAAATATAAGGACAAGGCTAATGATGACCAGATTATCGGTCACTTCGGACTTGGTTTCTACTCAGCATTTATGGTAGCTGATAAGGTTACTATTGATACTCTTTCTTTTAAGGAAGGTGCTAAGGCTGTTCACTGGGAATGTGACGGCGGTACAGAGTATGATATGTCTGATGGAACAGCTGCAACTCCTGGTACTACTATAACTCTTTACTTAAATGAAGACAGCTACGAATTCGCCAATGAATACAAGGCTCGTGAAGTAGTTGAAAAGTACTGCTCATTTATGCCAGTACCAATCTTCCTTACTAATGAAGATGCCGGCGAACAGACAGAAGAGATTCCAGAGGAAGAAGTAACAGATAAGGATACTGTTCTTGATACATTTATCAAGGAAGCTGTTACAGAAGAAGTTGAAAAAGAGGACGGCACTAAAGAGACAGTCGAAAAAGTTCCAGCAAAGAAGATGGCTAAGATTGTTAAAAGACCTGTTGCTATCAATGATATCCACCCTCTCTGGACTAAACACCCTAACGAATGTACTGAGGATGAATATAAGGAATTCTACCGCAAGGTATTTAACGATTATAAAGAGCCTTTATTCTGGATTCACCTTAATATGGACTATCCTTTTAACTTAAAGGGTATACTTTACTTCCCTAAGATTAATACAGAATACGAGTCAATTGAAGGAACAATTAAGCTTTACAATAATCAGGTATTCGTTGCAGATAACATCAAGGAAGTTATTCCTGAATTCCTTCTTCTCTTAAAGGGTGTTATTGATTGTCCAGATCTTCCTCTTAACGTATCACGTTCTGCACTCCAGAATGATGGCTTTGTTAAGAAGATTTCTGATTACATTACTAAAAAGGTTGCTGACAAGCTTTCTGGTATGTGCAAGACTAACCGTGAGAACTATGAGAAATATTGGGATGACATCAACCCATTCATCAAATTTGGCTGCTTAAAAGATGAAAAGTTCGCTGAGAAGATAAATGATTACATTATATTCAAGAACCTTGAAGGCAAGTATTTAACACTTAAGGATTACCTTGAAGCTAACAAGGAAAAGCACGAGAATACAGTCTTCTATGTAACTGATGAGAAGGAACAGAGCCAGTATATCAATATGTTTAAGAAAGAGAATATGGATGCTATCATTCTTACTCACAATATTGACCAGCCATTCATCACTCATCTTGAAGGCAAGAACGAGGGTCTTAAATTTGCAAGAATTGATACTGACCTTTCTGATATATTCAAGGAAGAAACAAGCGAAGATGAATTAAAGGATGCAACTGAAAGCCTTACAGCTACATTTAAGAAAGCACTTAACAATGATAATCTTAATATCAAGGTTGAAAAGTTAAAGGATGCTTCTGTATCTTCTATGATTACTCTTTCCGAGCAGGATAGACGTATGCAGGATATGATGAAGATGTACGGTATGTCAGGAATGGATCCGGCTATGTTTGGTTCTACAGGACAGACTTTAATTCTTAATGCTAACAACAGTCTTGTTCAGTATGTTCTTAACAATAAAGATGGTGAGAATACTGATATTATCTGTAAACAGCTTTACGACCTTGCACTTATAAGCCACGCTCCACTTACAGGAAACCAGATGACTGAATTCATTGCAAGAAGTAATAAGATTATGGAATTACTTGCAAAATAATACAATTTAACATATGATAGGATATACGGGGTGAATTCATTCGCCCCGTATATCAATTAGATTGGGGACTAACGTATGACTACTAATAACAACAATACACCTGATGAAGATGATTTAGATTATATCGATTTTGATGATGATTATGATGATATTGAAGATGACGATGATAACGATGATGATTATTCTTACAGCCGTTCTGATAATATCAGCAGACATACAGATAATAATAAGAAGCAGGAGTATTCTGTTGTTAAATTTATAGTATCAGAAGCCTTCAGTTTCATTAAAATTGTAATATTTGCAGCTATCATTGCCCTGCTCTGCACCAATTTCATAATCATTAATGCCGAAGTTCCATCTGGTTCTATGAGAGATACAATATGGGAAGGCGACCGCCTTTTCGGTTTCAGGCTTGCTTACAAGTTCAGCGAACCAAAGCGCGGTGACGTTATAATCTTTAAATATCCTGATAATGAGTCAGAGAATTATGTTAAGCGTGTTATTGGTCTTCCTAATGAAATAGTCCAGATTAAGGAAGGGCATGTATACATCAATGGTGATGAGCTTGATGAGCCATATATCAAAGAATATATATATGATGACGGCGAAACACACACTTATATTGTTCCTGACGGCTGTTATTTTATGCTTGGTGATAATCGTAATAACTCCAAAGACTCAAGATACTGGACTAACACATATGTTAAGAAAGAAAAGATAATTGCCAAGGTGCTTATCCGTTATTACAGCGGTGAAAAGGGACGCATTTCCTTTAGCAGAATCAGTTAAAATTTCATACAATTTATAATGTAACGTATAATAAATCACCTCCTGTTAATACTACTACTGTGTATTGCAAATGTTCTATTTATTAAAGCATTTACCAGACACTTAAGTTAAAGATTAACAGGAGGTAATTTATTATGACTAATTTAAGCTGTAACGCTTGTAGCTGTGTACACAATGATGATAACTGCTGCTGCCTTAATGGTATTGATGTAAAGGGAAGTAATGCCTGTGAGTGCAGTGAAACTTGCTGTGGAAGCTATTCTTACAAAGATGGCTCTGCTAAGAATAATACTGCTTCGCCTAAGCTTAATCTTCAGATAAAGTGTGCCGCACATAACTGCGTGTATAACAATAACGAAGCTTGTCAGGCTGACCACGTTGATATATCAGGCATAACAGCCGTAAATGCTGACGATACTGTCTGTTCAACCTTTAAATCCAAATAATAAATTAACATAAACAAAAAAGAGGTTGCCAAATTATTCATTTTATTATAAAATTATAATAGTTATGATAATTAGGAGGTATACCAAAGAATGGTAAGCGCAGGAGATTTTAAGAATGGTTTAACAATTCAGATGGATAATAACATTTGGCAGATTATTGAATTCCAGCATGTAAAGCCTGGTAAGGGTGCTGCTTTCGTTAGAACAAAGTTAAAGAATATCGTGAGTGGTGGTGTTGTTGAAAAGTCTTTCAGACCTACAGAAAAGTTTGACCTCGCTCATATTGAGAAAAGAGAATATCAGTATCTTTACTCAGATGGTGATCTTTACAACTTTATGGATACAGAGACATTTGAACAGATTGCATTATCTGCTGAGAATGTTGGTGATTCACTTAAGTTCGTTAAAGAGAACGAGATGGTTAAGCTCTGTTCACACAACGGTAACGTATTCTCTATTGAGCCACCTATCACTGTTGAACTTCAGATTACAGAATCTGAACCAGGTGTTAAGGGTGATACAGCTACAGGTGCTACAAAGCCAGCTATCCTTGAAACAGGTGCTAAGATTTTAGTTCCATTATTTGTTAACCAGGGTGATACAATTAAGATTGATACAAGAACAGGTGAATATATTTCACGTGTTTAATTAATCAGATTAAAGGTTAAGATTTATAAGATATTTATTATATTTTAACATAATAAGTTCTTAAAAAGAGCCTGTACACTTTCATCGGTGTACAGGCTTTTTTATTCTGCCCATTATAAAGAAGAGCCTATAGCCAAATCGTGCTATAGGTTCTTCTTTATAATGATTATCCTCTATTAATTACTCTTCGTCATATCTGTTAATGCTTCCATCGCATACAGATAACCTCTAAGTCCAAGTCCTACAACCTGTCCCTGACATACTGGAACTGTAACAGATGTATGTCTGAATTCTTCTCTTGTATGAACATTGGATATATGTACTTCTATCTTCGGTATTGCAGCTATCGAAGCAAGTGCATCTCTTACTGCATAGCTGTAATGTGTAAATGCCCCCGGATTAATTACAATACCATCAACATCATTGTAATAAGCTTCCTGAAGCTTATCTATAATTGCACCCTCATGGTTGCTCTGGAATACCTCAACTTTAACATTAAGTTCCTCTGCTTTCTTGTTAATCATATCAACAAGCGTGTCATAATTATCATTACCATATATTCCTTTTTCTCTTATTCCAAGGAAATTAATATTAGGTCCGTTAATAACAAGTATCTTCATTGCTAATCCTCCATATTCTTAATGATTGCTGTATACATCTGTTCAAATGACATCTTCTGCGTATCAACTATCATATCAGCCGCATCCAGATATATATCTTCTCTCTGCTCCATAAGGTTATGTATCTTCTCGTGAAGCCCACCGCCCTGTAATAATGGACGTTTGGTGTCCTTGCTCAACCTTTTGCAAAGTTCCTCCTCAGAAGCTTTAAGATATACTACTGTTCCAAGCTTTCTTAAAAGCTCCCTATTGACCTCTCTTAACACAAGTCCGCCACCAACAGATATGACGCAGTTATCAAGAGTATCTGATAACTCTTTTACCGTCTCTGTCTCCATATCCCTGAAAGCTTCCTCTCCCTTCGTTGCAAAGATTTCGCTTATTGTTGTATTCTGCTTTTTCTCGATATACTCATCTGTATCATAGAACTTTCTATTATGTCGTCTTGAAACCCAGCGGCCAAATGTCGTCTTTCCACTTCCCATAAATCCAATAAGTACAATATTATTCAATTCCAAGTTCCTCTTTCATCTTATTATACACTTTATCCGCCTGTTCTTTTGTGACACTTACATCATTCCATAACTCATACGCCGCAACTCCTTGGTATAAAAGCATTTTTAAACCGTTGCAGGCTGGCTTTCCGGCATTTTTACACATTTTCATAAAACGTGTTTCACTAGGATTATATATAATATCAACTCCGACTTTTACCTTCTTATAAAATGCTTCATCATCAATTACAACATCATCCACATTAGGATAAAGTCCAACGCTTGTGGTCTGTATCACAACGTAATCATCAGCTTCCAGCTTATCATACTCACTTATAAGCATAGGCTTTATACATTCTTTACCGAAATAGTCATTAACTGCTTTGGCTATATCGTAAGCCTTTTCCTTAGTCCTGTTAAGCATATATATTTCTTTAGCACCGCTCTTTGCACATAAAAATGCTATTGCTCTTGCCGCTCCGCCTGCACCAAGAATTACACAACGGCTGCCTAAAAGCACAACTCCCTCGTCTATAAGTTCTCTTTCAAGTCCCAATATATCTGTATTATAGCCTTTATAGCCCTTATCTGTTCTTACAAGCGTATTAACAGCTCCTATAGCTTTAGCAAGCGGATCAATATCCACAAGTGACTCCATAACAGCCTGCTTGTGTGGAACTGTTACATTAAGTCCTAATATGTTAAGTGCATAAGCTCCATTTACTGCTGTGACAACATCACCCTTTTCAACCTTGAAGGTTGTATACACCATATTCATATCCATAAGCCGTGCAAGGCTGTTATGTATCACCGGGGAAATTGAATGTCCCACCGGATTACCTATAAGACCGCACACTCTTGTTGTACCATTAATATCTATCATTAAAATCTTACTTCCTTTCTTATGAGCTTATATCTAAAGTACAGATAAATTCATATATTATGAAATCACAATAAATATATATCTTGAAATTATATTAAACCTATATGTATTAGAAACCTGCTTTTCCACCTTCTTTTTTAATATGCTTCTTATAAAAATGCAGAACTATCCATTCAAGCCTTCTTTTTAGAATTATCTGTATCTCCTCGTGCTTGTCTATCGGCTTTACAAGAACAGACTTAATTCCTGCCCTGTTAGCACCCCACACATCTGTGAACAACTGATCCCCCACAAAATATGTGTCAGACTTATCAGTATTCATATACTCCATAGCTTTAACATAATTCTTAGGAGATGGCTTTCCTGCCTTGCTTACATATAATGAACCAACCTCATCTGCAAGCGGCTTAACCCTGTATTCTTTATTATTGGATATTATGCAGGTATTATATCCCATAGCCTTTAAATCACCGAACAGCTTCTTTGCACGCTCAGTAACCGGTGCTCCGTGTTCAACAAGCGTGTTGTCAACATCAAATATAATTCCCCTGTAACCTTTATCATAAAGTCCCTTATAATCTATATCGTATGCAGAGTCTATATACATATCCGGATAAAACCTTTTAAACATCTGTAATTACTACCTTTCTTATCAGCCTTTCTGCTGTTCTTAAGCATTTGTTACTTTTAAGTATCTACTACTTTTTAAGTATTTTCTTGATTTCGTCCATAAATGTATTAACATCCTTAAACTCCCTGTATACAGAAGCAAATCTTACATATGCAACTTCATCTAAATCCTTTAACTTATCCATAACAATAGAACCTATCGTTGTTGTAGGTATCTCTTTCTCCCCCATATTAAATATCTGTCCCTCAATGTCATCTACCATATCATTAATCTGTGTCATTGATATCGGACGCTTATGGCACGACCTCACTATTCCAGCCACTATCTTTTCCCTGTCATAAGGTTCTCTGTTATTATCTTTCTTCACAACTATAAGAGGAAGCGTCTCTACTTTCTCGTATGTGGTAAAACGCTTTCCACATTCATCACACTGACGGCGTCTTCTTATAGAGCTGTCATCTGTAGGTCTTGAATCTATTACTCTTGTATTCTCTTTTCCGCAATATGGGCACTTCATTCACAAACCTCCCCTAAATACAATAAACTACTAGAATTATAGCCCACTGGTGCTGTTATGTCAAAATATCTATAAAATATTCCATAAACACACTATAGCACTAATTAATAATCAATCTATATTACAGTCAAAAGCCTTTCTGACTGTAAAGACATACAATAATAATACCATATACAATACACATAACATAAAATATCAGGGCTGCCGCACCAAATATAATCTATAATATAAAGACATTATCAACCTGTTATTATCTTCCTATTATAAATTCTACTTTGTGCGACAGCCCTTTATTTATTTATTATTTTATTAATACTTGCTATGCTGTTAAGACATATGCTTCTTCATATTCTTAAGAGCACATTTTTCAAGCCTGCTTACCTGTGCCTGTGATATTCCAATCTCTTCGGCTATCTCCATCTGTGTCTTATATTCATAAAAACGCTTTCTTATTATCTGCTGTTCACGCCCGCTTAACTTTGCAAAGGCAGAGTCCAATGCCAGATGTGTAACCCAGTTCTCTTCCCCATCTGCTTTATCTTTAATCTGGTCTATGACATATAATGTATCCCCGCCTTCATTAAATACCGGTTCATACAGTGAAACAGTTGGGGATACAGCCTCAAGTGCTATAACAATATCCTCCTTAGATGCTCCTATCTCACTTGCAATCTCCGATATTGTCGGTTCCTTCTGCCTGCTCTTTAATAGCTGTTCTTTTGTATAAAGTGCCTTATAAGCCATATCCTTTAATGAACGGCTTACTCTTATTGCACTGTTATCACGAAGATACCTCTTAATCTCCCCAGTAATCATTGGAACTGCATAGGTTGAGAACTGCACGCCCTGCGATACATCAAAATTGTCTATTGATTTTATAAGACCTATACAGCCAATCTGGAATAAATCATCCACATTTTCATTACTGTTGGAAAATCTGCCAACAATGCTTAATACCAGACGGAGATTACCTTTAATAAATCTCTCTCTTGCTGTCTGGTCACCAGCCTTTATCTTTAATAAAAGCTCTTTCTTCTCCTTCGCACTAAGCAGAGGCAGCTCCTGCGTATTAACACCACATATCGTAACTTTTACACCAGCCATTAACCTTTCCTCCTAAAGACATTGCGAACATTTATCTTTAGTGGAAAGGCATACATTTAAGTTCGCTTATATTACAAGCATTACCACATAAATGTACTTTTATACTGTTGTGAACTGGCAATTATATACATATTTAATATTAATCATCTCTTCTTGTAAGAAGAACAAGTCTTAAAAGCTGAAGAATAGATGTAAGAAGTGCCGCTACATATGTTAATGCTGCTGCTGTAAGCACCTTTCTTGCACCGGTAAGTTCACTTGACTCAAGCATATTACGTTCTCTTAAGGTTCTTAATGCTCTTGCGGAAGCATCAAATTCAACCGGGAGAGTAAGAAGCTGGAATACTACAACAAGTGAGAAAAGCACTACTCCAAGCTGCATAAGTCCTGTAGCTCCAAGGAATAAACCTAAAAGAATTATTGGCCATGAAAGAGCTGAACCAATATTAGCTATCGGTATTACAGCTGCTCTTATCTTAATTGGAAAATATTCTTCGTCATACTGCATAGCATGTCCACACTCATGGGCGGCCACGCCTATAGCTGCTACTGATGTTGAATTGTATACAGAATCTGATAATCTAAGAACTCCTTCCTTTGGTGAATAATGGTCTGTAAGATTACCGCTTACTCTCTCAATTCTTACATTAGTAATTCCTGCCGCTCTTAATATTTCCTGTGCTGCCATAGCACCTGTAAGCCCTGAACGGCTGTTATACTTATCATATCTGTTAAATGTCGATTTAACATTCATAGATGCTATAAGACTTATTATTACACCTATAATAACGAGTATATATGTTGCATCATAGAAATAATACATATATTTTCCTCCATCGAATTATCAATTTTATTATTTAATATGATAGCCTATGCCAATCTGTGTGTCAAACCCATAACACATTTGTTCATTAATATTTCATTATTATACCTGTTATATGCACTTTCCCCTTTAAAAATACATATTTTATATTAAGTATAATTATATAAAATGAGGTGTTGTATGAAGATATTTGAACTAAAAAACAAGCAGGTTATCAACGAAGAGGACTGCTGTATTATAGGCTGTGTTATTGATATTGACTTTGACCCTAAAAATGGCTGTATCAATTCTATAATAATTCCTGGTCCTGGACGGCTTTGCGGCTTCTTTGGACGTGAATTTGTGTATGTCATACCTTTCAGATGTATCAAATCTATTGGGCGTGACATTATCCTTGTCAATGTCTGCCTTGATAAACATAAAGAAAAATGCTAATATATACATATAATTTAGTGAGTACACGGTTATTTAACTTATCTTGACTATACGTTATATTTTGATTGGAGGTTACTTATGAACGATAGATATGTGGCTTATGCAGGTACTTATACCCACGAAAGCAGCAAAGGTATTCATATATATGATATGGACGTTGAAAAGGGACGAATAACTGAAAGATGTGAGGTTACAATTGATAATCCCTCATATATAACATTATCTTCTAATAAGAAGTATTTATACGCAATATGTGATCAGGGTATTTCTTCATTTGCTATTACTGAAGATGGTTCTCTTGAACTTATGAATGTTGCTTCTATCAACGGAATGAGAGGCTGTCATATTTCTGTAACTAAGGATAACCGTTTTCTTGTTATTTCCGGCTATCACGATGGCAAGATTACTGTAATGCATATTAATGCTGATGGTTCTTTAGGCGATATAGCTGATGAGGTATTTCATAAGGGTCTTGGAAGCGTTGCTGAACGTAATTTCAGACCCCATATAAGTCATACCTGCTTTACACCTGATGAAGAACTTTTATGTGTATGTGATCTTGGAATTGACCAGATTAAGCTTTATGAATTCAACCATACAACTGGAAAGCTCAAGCTTTTTGATATTATACGTTCACAGCTTGAATCTGCTCCAAGAAAGATGATATTCTCAGAAGATGGACGATTCGCTTATGTTGTATGTGAATTAAAGAATTATATTAACGTATATTCTTATGATGCTTCTTCTGATAAGAACAGATTTGAGATGATTCAGAATATATTCACTGTAAGACGCGACCATAAGTCTAACAGTGCAGCTTCAGACATATGCCTTACTAATTCAGGCAATAACTTAATCTGCTCTAATGCCGGTGATAACACTGCTACAATATATTCTGTGGACAAGACTACAGGAAAGATAATTACACTTAACTCACTTCCTGTAAGTGGTGATTATCCTAAGTACATATGCCTTTTTCCTGATGACAAGCACCTTTTATCCATGAATAATGAAGGCAACTCAATAACAATATTTACTGTAGACTATACCAAAGGACTTATTGTTATGAATGGCAAAGAACTTAAAATATCACGTCCTAACAATATGGTTATTAAAAAGTTAGATTAATTAATGAAGGCTTGGCCATAAATCCAGACCAAGCCTTTATCAAAGCAAAAGGCACTGTGCTATATGCATTCTCATCCTGAATACATATATGGCACAGTGCCTTTTTATTATCCGCTGTACTTTTCTGACTGTGCATTTATAAGCTGAACATCATCAAAGTAATTAATCTTCATAGCAGCCTTAACTTCGCTTAATGTCTGTTCTGCTACCTCATAAGCATTCTTAGTTCCCTGTTTAAGTATCTCGTATACATAAGGAATATCCTTCTCATATTCGTGTCTTCTATTTCTGATTGGCTCTAATTCCTTGTTAAGAACATTTAAAAGGAACTTCTTAACCTTAACATCACCAAGTCCACCTCTCTTATAGTGGTCTTTTAATTCATCAAGGTTATTATACTCTGGTAAGAATAATCCAAAGTCTTCTTCCTTACTGAATGCATCAAGATATGTAAATACAGTATTACCTTCTATCTTACCAGGATCCGATACCTTAATATGATCTGGATCTGTATACATACTCATAACCTTTTTCTTAACATCTTCTTCTGTATCAGAAAGATATATGCAGTTACCAAGCGACTTACTCATCTTAGCTTTGCCATCTGTACCTGGAAGTCTTAAACATACTTTATTATCCGGAAGAAGTATCTGTGGTTCTACCAATGTATCTCCATATACTGAATTGAACTTTCTTACAATCTCTCTTGTCTGTTCAATCATCGGCTCCTGATCCTCACCTGCCGGAACTGTTGTAGCCTTAAATGCTGTTATATCAGCGGCCTGGCTTATTGGATAGCAGAAAAATCCAACCGGTATGCTCGCTTCAAAGTTACGCATCTGGATCTCTGACTTAACTGTTGGGTTTCTCTGAAGTCTTGAAACTGTAACAAGATTCATATAATAAAATGTAAGCTCTGTAAGCTGTGAAATCTGTGACTGAATAAATATATCAGACTTGGCTGGGTCTAAACCGACTGAAAGATAATCAAGTGCAACCTCTATTATGTTCTGGCGTACCTTCTCAGGATTATCAGCATTATCTGTAAGTGCCTGAGCATCTGCTATCATAATAAATATCTTATCGTATTCACCTGAATTCTGTAATTCTACTCTTCTCTTTAATGAACCAACATAATGACCAACATGAAGCTTTCCTGTTGGACGGTCACCTGTTAATATTATCTTAGACATATTGCTCCTCCATTCTTATGCAACGCATCTATGCATATCACAAATATTCATAATTTTATCACATTTTTTTTAAAATAACAATTGAGAATTAATCTAATTAATAGTAATATATATAACAGAGTGCCAAGAGCACAATAATATATACTTGTGGAGGAACAATTAATGAAACATTTACTTAGTCCACTAGACTTAAGTGTCACAGAACTTGAAGATTTACTTAATCTTGCAAGAGACATTTCTAAAGATCCTAAAAAATACAGCCATGTATGTGATGGTAAAAAGTTAGCAACTTTATTTTATGAACCTAGTACAAGAACCCGTCTTAGTTTTGAAGCAGCAATGCTCAATCTTGGAGGGTCTGTATTAGGTTTTTCTTCTGCTAACTCAAGTTCAGCATCAAAGGGCGAAAGCGTGGCTGATACTATACGGGTAATTTCCTGCTATGCAGACATATGTGCTATGCGCCACCCAAAAGAAGGTGCTCCTATGGTTGCAGCAAGCAAGTCTTCTATACCTGTAATCAATGCAGGTGATGGCGGACACCAGCACCCAACACAGACACTTACAGATCTTATGACTATAAGGGAACTCCGCGGTTCTCTTGACAACTTTACAATAGGCCTTTGTGGTGACCTTAAGTTCGGAAGAACTGTTCATTCACTTATCAATTCACTCGTAAGATATAAAAATGTCAAATTCGTGCTTATATCTCCTAAGGAATTAAGAATACCTGATTATATAAGAGATGATGTATTAAAAGCCAACCAGGCTGAATTCATTGAAATGGAAAACCTAGAAGATGCTATGCCTGAGCTTAACATATTATATATGACAAGAGTACAGCGTGAAAGATTCTTCTCAGAAGATGAATACCTCAGAATGAAAGATTTCTATATACTTGATAAGTCAAAAATGGCTCTTGCAAAAGAGGATATGTATGTTCTTCACCCACTTCCTCGTGTTAATGAAATATCAGTAGATATAGATGATGACCCAAGAGCTGCTTACTTTAAACAGGTACAATTCGGTGTATATGTAAGAATGGCTCTTATTATGACACTTCTTGGTCTTAATAACAAGTAAATATAGGAGGGTAATTATGTTAAATGTAGGACAACTTAATGAAGGCTTTGTACTAGACCATATTGAAGCCGGCAAATCAATGATGATATATAATAACCTTGGTCTTGGCGAACTCGACTGTCAGGTTGCTATTATCAAGAATGCAAGAAGCAGTAAAATGGGAAGAAAGGATATTATCAAGATTGAGGGCGGACTTGACCTTGTTGATTTAGATGTATTAGGATTTATCGATCATAATATCACTGTTAATATTATTAAAGACGGACAGATAGTAGATAAGAAATCACTTTCATTACCAAAGCAGATTACTAATGTTATCAAATGTAAGAATCCTAGATGTATTACTTCTATTGAACAGGGTCTTGACCATGTATTTGTTCTTTCTGACCCTGTTAAGCAGGTATACAGATGTAAATACTGTGAAGAGAAATATACTGGTAAATAATATCCCCCAATACAACATTCGTACAGCTTTATTATATAAGCTTGAAGTTCTAATGTAATCTCCTGATTATATAGTAAAAAGGGGATGTGAAAAAACTCGATTGAGTTTTTTCGCATCTCCCTTTTTGTACCTGTTGTGTATAAATGACTGAAATCATGCGCAAAGAAAGCGCACTTCCCCTACCCCATAGAAATTCTTTTTTTGAATCTATGCGGCAGTTCTGTTTCTCATCTTTTTTTCTGATATTTATATAGATTGTGGCCTATCGCCACAAATAAAACTTCCAGTTTGACTGAATGAATACCTCTTCGGACAATTTTCTTGTACCAACGGTCGTTTTTCATAATTCCGAAAGTCAAGTGTTCATAATGACGCTGTTCTTTGGATTTTCGCTTTCCACTTCCGTAAACAAATGTACTTGTATCCAGTTCCCATAAAAGTACTAGCTGCTCAACGATTTCATTCAGATAATCCGGTACATACTTAGTTACCAGTGAACCAATGGTATTTAGATAATGCAAACAATACTTGATGAAATTCCATGTTAAACGATGCTGTAGGCTTCAAACATAGTTGAAAGCTTTAATTATTTAAAGTTTTTGACTTTAAACCTTAAAAGTACTTGCGTTTAAGGGTTAATATGGGCTATACTATTATGGTATCTGTCCGGGAATCAGGCTGTTGTAGATGACGTGAGCAGCATGTATCCCGGATGTTGTGAGTATGGAAGAGGGTTTAAAGTATGATAGTTACTCTGATTGAGAAAGTATATAGTTTTCTGTGGGGAGATCTGGTGCAGATTCCACTGCCGGGCGGCAGCACTCTGGGGATTTCGCTTCTGATTATATTACTGATTCCTACAGGAATTTATTTTACGGTTCGGACGCGTTTTCTGCCGATTCGCCTGTTCCCGGATATGGTGCAGGCACTGGTTGAGAAGAAACAAGAAAAAAACAGTCTGTCTTCATTTCAGACACTGATCGTTTCGACTGCAACCCGTGTCGGTATGGGAAATCTGGTCGGTGTTGTTGCGGCAATTTCGGCAGGCGGCGCCGGTGCGGTTTTCTGGATGTGGGTGACGGCAATTATCGGTTCATCAACAGCTTTTATTGAAGCGACACTGGCACAGCTTTATAAAGAAAAAGATCCGCTGTACGGAGGTTACCGCGGCGGTCCGGCGTATTATATTCATGCATATGTAGAAGAAAAACAAAAGAAAAAGAGAAACAAAGTGGTGATTTCTGTGTTGTTTGCAATCTCCGGTCTGATCTGCTGGTGCGGTATCAGTCAAGTGATCAGCAATTCTGTTGTTTCTTCATTTAAAAATGCATTTTCCATTCCGCCGATCTATATGACGGTAGTACTTGTTGCTGTGGCTGCTGTGATAGTGCTTCGTAAAGATGCGACAGTTAAGATCCTGGATATGGTAGTGCCGGTCATGGCGGTATGCTATTTTGCAATCACGATTCTGATCATTGTGATGAATCTTGGAAGTTTACCGGGTGTTTTTGCAAGAATTTTTGAGGAAGCATTTGGATTCCGACAGGCAGCAGCCGGCGGTTTTGGCGCAGTCCTAATGAATGGAATCAAACGTGGACTGTTTTCGAATGAAGCAGGTTCCGGATCTGCTCCGTGTGCGGCAGCAGCGGCAGAATGTGACCAGCCGGTCAAAGCCGGATTGGTACAGGCGCTCGGGGTATTTGTGGATACGATCGTGATCTGCAGCTGTACAGCATTTATCATGCTGCTTGCGCCGGAAGAAAAAGTTACAGGACTTTCCGGAATGGATCTTCTGCAGACAGCAATGGAACATCATCTTGGCCGTTTTGGTGTGATCTTTATTGCGGCGACGCTGTTTTTATTCAGTTTTTCAACGTTTCTGGGCATCCTTTTTTATGCGAGATGCAATGTTGCATATCTTTTCGGAGATAACTGGGCTTCACAGACTGCATACAAAGTACTGGCGCTTGTGATGCTGTTCATCGGCGGCCTTGCAGCATATACATTTGTGTGGGATCTTGGTGATGTTGGAATCGGACTGATGACGATCTTTAATATCATCATTCTTTACCCACAGGGTGAGAAGGCTCTGAAAGAACTGAAAGAATACGAAAAAGAAAAAAGAAAATGAAAAACACAAAGAGAAAGCATTTGAAACTATGTCTGTTGTTATTGTTTATGGTTCTGGGATGTTTTGCGATAACCAATGTCAGGACGACAACGGTGCAGGCATCATCGCGAACGTTCAAATCAAATGGCAGAACCTATATGGAAAAGCATAATGACAATACACTTAATACGGTATTGTATCAAAAAGTTTCCGGACGTTACAAACAGGTTGCGAAATCGTCAACATATCTCATCTACAGATTTTCTTATGGAAAGAAATTGTATTTTTCAAGTGCTGACGATGAAACTTCTGATATACCATGGGTAATTTTCGAACATTTTTTGGGGATGTGAAAAAACTCAATCGAGTTTTTTCACATCCCCTTTTATTTCATATATACCATATAATCAACAGGCTGTATACACTACAACCTGCCTTCATAACACTTTCTAAAATATTCAATACTGACTTGTTTTATCTATATGCCTGTAATGTAGGTGTTGTGCGAATCTTAAGTGGTGTATCAACGCCTTCTGCTGTTGTTACTGTATACTTTATTACCTGTGGTGAACCTGCTTCTACTACGAGATCAACATTATAACCAACCTCAAGATTATCATACTCATCAGTTGTTATCTTAAGGCCATTATTAGTCTCAAAGTTAGCTATAGTACCACCTGCTGGTGCGAATAAATGAACAAATCCTCTTATTCCACCATCGAATCCACCAAGAATATAGCCACCTGCTCTTGTTATATTGCTTCTTTTAATTGTATTAGTTAATGTCACAGTAATATCATAGCTTCTTGTTCCATCTGCATTAATAACAGGCTCACTCATCTCTGTATCAATATTTAAGAACCAGCCTAACTTACAAGGCTCATATAAGCTGAAGAATACTCCTGCTTCTGGATTAGCCGGGTCATCATTAAGATTTCCTGAACAGCCTGCATCCTTAGCATACTGCTCTTCCTGCTCATCTACAAACCAGAGCATAATTGTGTTCTCCTCAACACCCTCATTAAACATATCTACATATTCATTAATTCTCTTAAAATCAAAGCCTGATACCAATACTGCCATTGCCTGCTTGGCTGTCTCTGCAAAAAGACCGTCAACATAATCATTAGCCTCTCTATCATCCATACCCGTATTTCTGTCACTAAGATACTTATAATAAAGCTCATACTGTAATACTGATACGGCATTATCACCATTAAGCTCTGTTCCATCAGGAAGTGTAATTGGTCCTGATATTCTAAGAACCTTCTGTATAATAGTCGGTGTAAGTGAGAGCACACCATCAACGCTCTCACCGTGCTTAGCTTCATAAGCCAAAGCCCATATCTGAGCAGCTCTTTCAAAATCAGGGTTAAAACTTGCATCTCTTGAATAGATTAACGTATCATTAAATATCTTTAATTCTTTTCTTGTAACATTAGCTTCATCTGGTGGGTATGTTGCCAATACATCATTAACAGGATTAAAATCTCCAATTGACATTACACCATCTTCAACCCTTATTGTTCCGATTGAACCTGGGAAACCACCTGCAGCTCTTATCTCTGCTGTATTCTGTGCAGCAAGAAGATATACCTTATCACTTCCATCGCCGATAAATGCTTTCATTAATGGAATGTAATCTTCATAATCTGTGTACATACTCATAAGTGATGTTATCTTATCACTATAAGAAGATATCATTGTTCCCATACTTCCCGGAAGTTCAACCTTGTTCATCTTAGCAGTCATATTATTAACCACTGGCTGTATCTGCTCTAAAAGATCAAGATAGGCATTAATTGTTGTTACACTAAAACCATCACCTACTTTAAGACCTGACATAGGGTATTCTGATATTGTTGCTACTGCCGGCTTTATAATATCATCTGATGCATCTTCAACAAGTCCTATAAGTGTATCTACTGACTTAACATACTTTCCTGCAACCGGAATGTGGCTTGCCATCTTCCACAATGGGCTTGATAATGTCTTGCTTATCTTATAAGTTGTATTGTCAAGCTTTAATACTGCTGTATTAGCTGCCTCAGCATCCTGGGCTTTTACAGCTCCAAGCATATCATTCATCTCTGTCTTTAATTCATTAGCATTCTTTAACATTCCCTTGGCATCAGATAAGCCTTTAACACCCATAATTCCTATAATAACAACAACCGCAGCTACTATTGAAACAATTGTTATAGTACGTTTCTTTTTCTGCTGTTTTGTTAATCTCTTCTTACCACTGTGGCTGTGATGTTCCCCACTGCTATGGTGGCTGTGATGTTCCCCACTGCTATGGTGGCTGTGGTGTCCTTCACTACTATTGCTGCTGTGATGTTCTGAATTATTGTTACTGCCCTCTCTTACATTGTGACGGCTGTTATTGTTAGCTGTATTACTGCCAGTATGCTGGACATTGCTTCTTCTATGACCACTGTTCTGGCTGCTTTTATTATCCACAGTGTTCTCACTGTTTAAGTTCTCATTGTTATCTTTATAATCATTATTGTTCATTACTATCCATCCATTTCCTATTATAAAAAAGAATGTGCTGAGCACGTTCTCGCGACGAGTGCTGTCGCTTGCGACAAACTACAGCTTCACGCGAGTGCGCATAACTGGCACATAGTGCCTTTTATTTAATAGGAAATTATATTGGAATTTCCTATTAAATAAAAAAATATGAGCAGTACTATAAGCCGGGTTATGTCCAGCCAGGCTTTGACCTGACTACTGATGATCATCTATCTAGACCTGCTGTTACCAGCAGGCTCAAGCAACCTACCTAAAAGCACGACGGGCAGCCGTATCGCTTTATATTTGGTCTTGCTTCGAATGGGGTTTACATAGCCAGTATTGTTACCAATACCACGGTAGTCTCTTACACTGCCTTTCCACCCTTACCAATAAGCTCAACACTAAGTGTTAAGCACTGGCGGTATATTTCTGTTGCACTAGCCTTGGAGTCACCTCCACCGGACGTTATCCGGCATCCTGCCCTGCGAAGCCCGGACTTTCCTCACCTGCGGTCTTTCGACACTTGCAGCCGCGATCATCTGTACTACTCACATTTATTAATATTATTAAGTTAATTGTAACTTTGTAAACATCTAACGCCTACTTAATGAACATAGCATCCCCAAAACTAAAGAATCTGTAACGTTCTTTTACTGCAACTTCATAAGCATTAAGAACATTTTCTCTTCCTGCAAGTGCTGACACAAGCATTACAAGAGTTGATTCTGGGAGATGAAAATTAGTTATAAGACAATCTATTGCCTTAAACTTATAACCTGGATATATAAATATTTCTGTCCAGCCACTCTTAACTGGTATATGTCCATTTTCATCAGCTACTGATTCAAGAGTTCTTGTGCTTGTAGTTCCTACAGCAATAACTCTTCCACCATTAGCCTTGGTATTATTAATTATATCTGCTGCTTCTTTATCAACCTGATAGAATTCTGAGTGCATATGATGATCAAGTATATTCTCAACCTTAACTGGTCTGAATGTTCCAAGACCTACGTGAAGAGTAACTCTTGCAATCTTCACTCCCATATCTTCTATCTGTTTAAGCAGTTCTTTTGTAAAATGTAGTCCTGCCGTAGGTGCTGCTGCTGAACCCTCGTGCTTGGCATATACTGTCTGATAGCGGTTCTTATCTTCAAGCTTATGTGTGATATATGGTGGAAGCGGCATCTGTCCTAGTTCATCAAGAATTTCCTCAAATATGCCATCATAACTAAACTGTATAAGTCTGTTACCTTCCTCAACTATATCAATAATCTCACCTGTAAGCTTTCCGCCACCAAATACTATCCTTGCACCAACCTTGCATTTCTTTCCTGGCTTAACAAGGACTTCCCACGTATCCTGTCTGTCTTCGAGTCTTTTTAACAAAAGCACTTCAATGGCAGCACCTGTTCCTTCTTTCTCACCGATAAGTCTTGCAGGTATAACCTTAGTATCATTAATTACAAGGCAGTCACCCGGCTTAAGATATTCTGTTATATCCCTAAATATCTTGTGTTCTATAGCTCCTGTGTTCTTATCAAGAACCATCAATCTGGAGCTTGAACGGTCTGACAGAGGGTCTTGTGCTATAAGTTCCTCTGGCAGATCATAATAAAAATCATGTAAATCCATAATAATCCTCTATTCAGATTGTGCACTCTATTGCACACTATACTCACGAATTCGCACTTATGTGCTCCATCGTTCTGCTTCGCATAACTATTCGTTCGTTAGTGGCTCAGAAAAAGCAAATGCCTGCTACGCAGTCGCTTGCTTTTTCTTTCGCTCACTACATACGAAGTTCGATTCCATTATCACTTAAGTCTTTATATATCTTCTCCATTACTGGTGTGATATCCTTATCCTCAAGTGTTCTGTCCTTAGCTCTAAAAGATATTGAATATGCTACTGACTTGTAGCCCTCTTTAATCTGGGCACCTTCATATATATCAAATAACTTGTAACTCTCAAGTATGCTTCCGCCGCGTTTCTCGATTATCTTCTCAATCTTTCCTACAAGAACTGACTTAGGCATAACCATACTTATATCCCTTGTAACTGCTGGGAACTTGGCAATACCCTCAAACTTTCTGTCAAAGCTTGCCATCTTAGTTACAATTGAAAGGTCAATAACAACAATATATGTTCTGTCGCCTAATGAATAAGTATCTGCTACATCTGGATGTAATTCACCCATATAGCCAATCTTTGTTCCATCATAGATAATCTCTGCCTGACGTCCTGGGTGAAGGAATGTAATTCCTGCCTCTGGATTGTATTCCGGCTTAACTCTCATTCCAATTCTTTCAAGGAATTCTTCAACTACACCCTTCATCTGGAAGAAATCAACATCTCCAAATGCTCCAAGCGTGAACATAACTCTCTCATCTGGAAGCTCGTTAACATCATCTGCTGCAAGATATACCTTTGCAAGCTCATATAACTTAACATTCTTATTACGTCTGTTATAGTTAGTTGATAATGATGTAAGCATACCATTAACAGGAAGTGTTCTCATTATTGAGAAATCTTCTCCTAATGGATTAGAGATAACCACTGTCTTTCTGTATTCTGAGTCGGCCGCAAGCTTAAGCTTATCAAATACCTTAGGGCTTTCAAATGAATATGTCATAGCCTGTGAGAATCCACAGAACTGTGCAACTTCACCTGCTACATCTTCAATACTTCTCTCAAATGGTATCTTACCCATTGTTGTAGAACCCTTTGGAAGTGTTGTAGGAATATTATCATATCCGAAGAATCTTGCTACTTCCTCTGCAATATCTGCATCTCTGTTAAGATCCTGTCTAAATGTAGGAATAATAAGCTCATTAGAAGCTTCATCATATTCTACTTCAAGTCTCTTGAAATATGAAAGCATATCTTCCTTTGATACATTTGTTCCAAGAAGTGCATTATACTTATCTGGTTCAAATGATATTCTCTTCTTAGATACCGGCTCATCATATATATCAACAACACCGCCAACTACTTCACCTGCACCTAACTGTTCTATAAGGTCACAGGCCCTGTTCATAGCTTCAAGTGCAAGCTCTGGATCTAAGCCCTTCTCAAACTTACCAGAAGCATCTGTTCTTAAACCAATCTTCTTAGTTGACTTTCTTATATTAGTTCCATCAAATGTTGCAGCTTCAAAAAGCATTGTCTTAACATCATCTGTTATCATTGAGTTCTCACCACCCATAATACCAGCAAGACCAATAGCCTTTTCTCCATCACATATAAGAAGTGCTTCTGAATCAAGTGTTCTTTCCTGTCCATCAAGTGTAACGAACTTCTCATTCTCAGCAGCAGTTCTTACAATAATCTTCTTATCAGCGATTGTATCATAATCATAAGCGTGCATTGGCTGACCATATTCTGTCATAACATAGTTAGTAATATCTACTATGTTATTAATAGGTCTGATGCCTGCTGTCATAAGTCTGTGCTGCATCCACTTTGGTGATGGAGCAAGCTTTATATTCTTAACAACTCTTGCTGTATATCTCTTGCAAAGCTGCTTAGCTGCTACTTCAATCTTAATATAGTCATTAACATCTTCGCTATTGCCTGTAGCATTAACAACTGGAGGATTGAATGGCTTTCTGAATGTAGCTGCTGCCTCTCTTGCGATACCAAGGATACTATAGCAGTCTACACGGTTGTTAGTAATCTCATATTCAAATACTGTATCATCAAGTCCAAGATATTCTACAGCACTCTCTCCTACTTTGGCATCATCACCAAATATATAAATACCATTTTCTGCTGCATCTGGATAGAATTCTCTTGATGAACCAAGTTCTTCAATTGAACACATCATTCCATAAGACTCAACGCCTCTTAACTTGCCTTTTTTAATCTTAATTCCATCTTCTGGAAGTGGACTTCCATCGTGTCCGCCAGCCACACGTCCGCCGTCAAGAACAACTGGAACTTTCTGTCCACTTGTTCCTGGTTCAATATTAGGAGCACCTGTAACTATCTGAACAGTTTCATTTCCTACATTCACCTGACATACTACAAGCTTGTCTGCATCTGGATGTCTTTCTACTGAAACAATCTGTCCTACAACAATTTTATCCAGATTTTTATCAAGCTCATTGAAACATTCTACCTTAGTACCTGAAAGAGTCATAGCATCTCTGAATTCCTGATTTGTACACTCTAAACCTGGAACAAGGTCCTTTATCCATTTAATAGATGTATCCATACTTATCCTCCACTTATTATTAATTAGAACTGCTTTAAGAATCTTGTATCATTCTCGTATAACAATCTCATATCATCGATTTCGTATTTAAGAAGGGCAACTCTTTCAAGACCTACGCCAAACGCAAAACCTGTATATTTATCTTTATCAATTCCGCACATTTCAAATACATGTGGGTGAACCATTCCGCAGCCAAGTATTTCAATCCAGCCCTCACCCTTACAAAAACGGCATCCCTTGCCGCCACATTTAAAGCAGCTTACATCCATCTCGGCACTAGGCTCTGTGAATGGGAAATGATGTGGTCTGAACTTAACCTTAGTATCTTCACCGAATAACTCCTTAGCGAATTCTGCAAGTGTTCCCTTAAGGTCAGCAAATGTTATGTTCTCATCAATTACAAGACCTTCAACCTGATGGAAGCAAGGTGAATGGGTTGCATCAACTTCATCTGCTCTGTATACACGTCCAGGTGAAATCATTCTTATTGGAAGTCTGCCTTTTTCCATAACTCTTGCCTGAACAGGTGATGTCTGTGTTCTAAGAACAACTTTATCATTGATATAGAATGTATCCTGTTCATCTTTTGCTGGATGGTTAGCTGGAATATTAAGTGCCTCAAAGTTGTAATAATCATATTCTACCTCTGGACCTTCTACAACTTCGTATCCCATTCCTATAAATATCTTTTCTATTTCTTCACGCGCAAGCATATTAGGATGTTTATGTCCAAGTTCAGCTTTCTTGGCTGGAAGTGTTACATCAATTACCTCTGCCTTCATCTGAAGCTCTCTCTTCTTGGCAGCAAGCTCTTTCTTGGCAGCCTCTAATACTTCTTCAATTGCCTGTCTTGTTTCGTTGACAATCTGTCCAACCTTAGGTCTGTCCTCAGGAGCTACCTCCTTCATACCCTTTAAAACTTCAGTAAGCTCGCCTTTTTTACCAAGAAAAGCAACTCTGATATCATTTAACTTATCAAGAGAATCTGTTGCCTTTATCTGTGACAACGCATTTTCTTTGATTGCATCAAGTCTTTCTTTCATCTTATCCTCCTTCTTGCGCTATTTACACATTGTTAATCATTTCGCAAAAAACCACTCTCAATTGTAACACAATGCTCATATTTCGCAAGTATTATTTTAATTATTCTTATGTCTTTTCTCATAAATCTCAAGAACCTGCATAGCTTCCTTGGCATGCACCTTATTCTTT
Source organism: Lachnospira sp. CLA-JM-H23 (assembly GCF_040096425.1). NCBI lineage: Bacteria > Bacillati > Bacillota > Clostridia > Lachnospirales > Lachnospiraceae > Lachnospira > Lachnospira sp. CLA-JM-H23. The sequence goes on along the minus strand of NZ_JBBMET010000005.1, from coordinate 194,194 downwards.
TTAGTCACATTTTTAATATTATTTCTTGCATCTTCTATTCTTGATTCATTATATTCTATCTGTTCTCTTAACTTCTGGCGTCTTATGGAAAGATTATGTCTTACCTCTACCATCTCTTTAGGATTAAGTATCGCCTTAACTTGTCCTATCCATATATGTGTATCAATTACACCAAGCTGTCTTAATATATCTGTAAGCTCCGCTTCTGCCTCATTAAGATTACTTGTTATCTCAAGTATTTTACGTTGTTCATCTTTCATCTCAACATATGCCTGAAACTTCTGCTCAAGCTCAAATGCACTCTTTACCGCATATTTGCTATATTCATATTCAAGCACATTTACAGCATTTACATACTTTATCTTGTACTTATTAAGAAGTGCTGTTGCTTTATTAAGCTTTACCTCTGTCACATACACTTTTCGTTCTGTTGATTTAAGATAAGCAAACAGACCAAGCGAAAGCGTAAGTGCAAGTATTACAACTGTTATGAACATTCCAATGTGTTCATCATCTGGTGAAGCCGCTGATATAAGAAGAAATATAACAAACACCCCTACAAGAAGTGCCAGCATAAGTACTGAATACTTCTTAATTCTAAGCTGTTTTTTCACAAGGTCATTTGCCTCTATACGATACATTGACCTCTCACCCTTAATCATTCTTACATTCTTTAATACTGTATTGTAATCTTCTTCATCGTGCCTCAGCTTTACAAGTGCCTCTGGAAAATCTTCCTCATAAGATTCCATCATACGGTACACTTTGTTGGAAAGCTTGTTCTCCGGTGATTTAAAAATACGCCTGTCAACCGACAGATTATCAACACGGTCTGCCGCATACATAAGCTTAAGCTTTATATCTTCCGGTGCATTCTCGATTCTTTGTATATCCTCATAATAATCAGTTACACTGTCATATTCTACCTTGGCATTTTCTATATATCTTGAAGCTTCCTCCATAATATCACACTGGCTTTTAACAAAGCTCCCAACCTCTGAGCCTGTAAATCCTGCCGTGTCAACCTCTTCAAGATTATCCTGCGTATTATTGACCGCTCCGCCAAGATTAACCTTATCAACTGTTCTTATAAGCGTCTGTGCCTGTATACTGTTAAGCATGTGGTCATATTTTTCTTCTTCCTTTAACACATCTGCCTGCTGTTTCTTAGTCTTTTCTGTCAGCCCTCTGAATTCATCAGCAGATGCATCACTGCCAGCCGTCTTATATAATTCTTCTTCCAGATCATCATTATGATTACTGCCAGTATACGAACCCACCTGATAGCTGTGTATCATATCATTAATAGAACGTTTATTTCTAAATCCATTCTCATCTTCATACACAAGCTCCTCAAGGTCTTTTAAATCCTCATCACTGTCATAATTATTTTTTAAGAATTTGAATAATCCCACTTGTCTTATCACCTCGCAGTATATTTATAATAATCCTGTTTCCAATTGGTAAGAATATCATCTAATACTTTATGATACCCTGCCACATCTCCTGCATTTTTATACTTCTCTGTGTCATTAAGCTTTCTAATCTCGTCCTGATACGCAGCATTATCCATAAGCTGTTCTATCTTTCTTCTTATGATATACTCCTCCTCTGGCACATCTTCATTAATAACACTTCCGTCTTTATCCATAAACCACTTTGCCGCAAGGTAACACTTGTATGAATTCTTATGCTGTCCTATCTCATATGCTTTCATAAAGCTGTATGAAGCCTCATTATATAAGAACATTCTTGCAAGTGCAACACCCATATTATGGTACACACCTGCTAAGAACGCTGCCGGGGCAGCATTGCTGTATTCATCTATAATCTGCTTATAACAGTCAACCGCCTTATAGAAGCACTCATTAGAAAGAAAACTGTCCCCTCTTAATCCAAGTCTTTCATAAGCATTCTGATTATCAAGCGTATTCAGTATTTCGCTTATCTTTTCAATCTGTTCCAAAGAATAATAATCAACTGATTTAAGTATTGTGACAAGCATACTTGCCAACAGCTCATTATTACTTTTCATTATGGTTAATCTCTGGGCAAGTGCTGTATTTCCCACTTCATCCCTAAGAAATGTTATAAGCTCATCATTGATAAAATCATTAGTAAGTATATATATATTATTGTAAATATAATAACACAGTTCTTCTTCTGTATACAATCTGATACCTGACTGCATTATATATAAAGGATTGTCTGCAACCTTCCCCCTGCACAAAATCATTGCACTCATACATCTGCCTCACTTAAATCCAGTTCTTCAACTATAACACTATCCGATGCCTGATATATCTCACCAAAACCAAGGTCTTTTACTGTAACAATACATTTATCCTGTGAAGATGCCTTTACATTCATTGATATTCTTGTTGTCTTTCCTTCCCTGTAAGGAATAGAGCTTATATCAACCTGCTTTTCTATATATTTTCCGTCCGGCCATATAATCTGGAAATTTATAACCGACACATCTTCAATAATAAAATCAATTGTTCTTTCTGCCATATACCAGTTAGTTCCCATTTTGACAATTCTAAACTTCATAGGACGTCCGTGTTCTGATATATCCGTTTCAATATCAGCTTTTATCCTGCCATCTGTAAGAAGGCACACATTACCAAATACCTGTGGAGATATATACTCCAACGCTGCAAAGCACGCACCTCTTACATATAAATTCTGCCCAACAAATGCTTTTCTTCCTGCAACTAATACTTTGGTGAATTCATCTGGAAGCCTGTCCACATCAAATCCCATACCTGTAAGATATACACTTGAAGCCCTGTGCTTCTTAAAATATTCTGTCATATACAAGGTAACGGAATGTGAAGCCTTTTCTATTGTACTTCCTTCAGGCTGGCTTAATGTATGCTCCTGTAATATGTACTGCATATCACCAATCTTATTGCAGTACAATCTGTATACATCAATTCCCGAAGCATTGTAATCCATAAGCACTGTACCATTCTGATAAAGTTCCTTCTTCTGGCTGTACGCATAATATGCAAAGCTTTCTATTCTGCTTATTATCTGGTACTGCTCATTTGCAACACCTGCATTGTACAGCTCCTCCTTTACAATCTCCAGTGTATCTTTGGTAAAATCAGGAACAACAACACATATAGAAGCTACACTGCTGGCATTTTTCTTATTAATAACAGCTTTTATATTCTCTGATAATGTTTTGTCTTTTTCGGTATCTGCTGCCACTGGTGCTTTTAACTCACTGTCATACACACACATCTGTATATTATCCTCAAGCAGCTCCACTCCTATTATCAAATCTGTATCGTTCATAACTATCTCCATTCTTAGCAGGAATTTAGTCTTACTGCCTCATATTCTCTGGTACAAACAACTGCTTTGTCACATAATCTTCTACTGCATAGCTTTCCATAAGCTTCTTTAATGTAACCATATCCCTTAGCTCCTCGCTTGCAAGACATTCATTAATTGCATCAAATCTGCCCTTATTATCTCCATCATTAAGGTTATCGTACAATATGTTATATTCCTTCGTATTAGTGTCTGTTCCAATTGTATAATTATATATAACCTTGTCGTTATAGAACAATGAAAGTCTGTATGTAAATACTCCGCAGTTATCACATTTCATAACTGCACTTGCATATTCTTTAGCATCATTAACTTTATAATTAATGACAACTTTATTATCAGGATTGCCATAATACTCAATCACTGTAACACCACATGCATTATACGGTATATTAAGAACACCATTAAAACGTTTATAATAATCATAGATTATCTCTTTTGCACATAATTCATCAAGAATCTTCTGTGCTGTGTCTTTAATATCTGGTTTATTCAATTCTTTTATATTCTCTGATACTTTTTTAAGCCACGCAGCAAGGCATATTACAGGAATACCAATCTTATCTTTGTAACATTCTTTTACAACCGTAAATGTTATGTCACTTACATTTTTTCCTTTAATAAAATATAAAAATGAATTATAAGCTATATATGCTTTGGCTATCAGCTGTGATGCACCTTTATTATAATAATCTGTAAATACCTGTGTAAGCTTATCATAATAATCTTTATCCTGAGTAAACATATACTGTGAGATAACCCTCTCAGAAAGATTTTTAATATTTACGCCAAAATCAGATGCACTCTTCCACAACCTGTACATATCCTTGTCTGAACCATTATAATTATCAACCATATATTCAAGTACCAGCTCATTATACAGATGATTCCTGAACACATATTCACACAATATATCTTTATAGCTTTCCTTATTAACCGAAGCAGTAAGCTCGTGTACTATGAACTTAAACATCTTGCCTGCTGGAACTATTGTATAGCCGTAGCGTTCCATAAGTTCCCTTGCCTCATAATACATTCCGTACTCCAAAAGTATTTCAATAAGCCCCTGTGCCGTATTGATATCAAGACCATCTTTAATAAGGTCACTGTACTCATCATTAAAGGTTTCACCTTCATAATATTCTTTATAATATTCAATAAGCCACGAATTAATAAGTTGTCGGTATTCGTATGTAACTCCTTTAACCATCGCCGCTTTCTTATATATAGATGGTGTATCCGCATTATATATATGCTTCTTTCTGCAATAATCTGCTCTGAATAAAGCTATATATGGCTCTTCAATGTCATATTCATCTAACAATGTTATATCCAGTGGTTCTTCTAATATCTTTTCTATCTCATAATTGACAGTGTTTCTTCTTATAACTCCGTCCGTACAGATAAATGCCATAGAACAGTTAGAGATATAAAGCGGAATATATATATCATTGCCTGTCATCTCATATATTGCAGGCTCTTTCATATAGCCGCATTTTACTATAACAGCTTTTACTTTACTGCAATCAGCAGTTACACGATACATAAATCTTAACTTAACCGCATATTCTGCTGTTTCATTATTGATAAGCTGTGGCTTTAAAAATTGTCTGTAAAGATACATAAGGTCATTATTGATACAGCCGGCCTTTAACTGCTCATAAACATACAGTTCTATCATCTGCTCGTACGAATCATATATATCCTTATAGAATGCTTTATTATAGACAACATTGGCATATAAGAAGGACTTCCATTCATAATTAATACCTGAATCATATGTAAAATACAAAAGGACAATTCTTGGAATTCTCACCTTTATATCTTTCTTTATGCTTGCCATATAGAACTCATATAATCTTGTTATTCTTATGCCTCTAAGAACCGCTTTCTCATAAAATGGAAATGCTTCCTCACCAGCTATTCCTTCCCTTACCATATGTGATATTAATACTTCTAATATGTCATCTTCTTCATATATTGTATAAAGTTTTTTTAATATCTCTATATTATCTTTATTAGTAATTCTTTCATTGGCAATTACAGCCGCTGCCTGCTTTGCAAGCTTTTCTGTAATCATATTGTACTTTATACCAAATGCTATCACCTGAATCTCAAATCTGTTAAACAGCCTTAACAGCTCTGGCTGTGCATTATATATATTAAGTGCCTCTAAATACATAACCGGGCTTATACAGCCATCATTAAAGCAATCCTTTATTCTTATAAGCTTAATGCTCTTGTTATTCTCAGACTGTCCGTCTATATAGAATAATATCCACAAAAGCACCCAGCTGTCATATCCGTGTTCATAACACTCTGTAACTATCTGGGCTACATCTGATGTATATCCTGCATCTTTTCTTTCAAGCGTGCTTACATAAAGGTAAAGACTGTATAACTCAATATGATTATCAACATCGCTTAATACCCTGTCCTTAATGTTCTCAAGAATTCTGCTTCCATTGTAATCATCACCTGATATAAAATTAACACCCGCCTGCAATACGTCAAATATTATGTCCGATTTCTTCAATCCACGAACTCTGTCAAGAATTTTATTAGTGTTAATAACCCATTCCTGCTTGGTTATGCGTTTCATTCTGAACTGGAGATATTCTGCTGTAAGCCTGCTCTTTGCAGTTCTTATCTCTCTGTGTTCATCAAAGCCGCTGTCATTAACAATCTCTTTTCCATTTATTGTAATCTCTATTACTTCCTGATGACTGTAAGAGCTTATTATAATATACGCATAGTTATTGCCTGCATGAAGAAGCTTATCATCTATTATATAATCCAGCTCATATACATCACCTATGAAATCATCAGAAGTTATTATTCCTCTTTTCATCTTAATAAATGGTGCTTCACACTGTACGTCAAGCTTTATATAGCCCCAGCCGTTCTTTTCTATAATTATGCTGTCCTTTTCGTTAGCACCATCTATATTATAATCTCTTATATTATTATCAACACTGAAAGTAAGAGCAGACTTTTTCTTAATTGCTATTAAGAACTCCTCCATTGACTCATATACATTTTCTCTGTCATACAGGACATCGTAAAGATTATTTAATACATCATCACCCTGTAAGAATATTTTTTTGAATTTATCGGATCTGTATAAGCTTACTGCTTCTTCTTTATTAACCTGCACAAGATTAGTAAAATGGAACAGGTTATCCGCTTTTCCAAGGCTTGTATCTACTGTTTCTTTAACTGCTGTAAAGCTGTATAATACCTCTTTCTCTCCAGCATTAGTAACAAGCGTGAACTCTCCTTCTATGCTGTCCCCCTCTGAAAGTCCCCTTGCATCTATAACGTATTTAATATCACTGTCTTTTCCCGCAAATGACGGTGTAAGCACTGTCACCTTGGCATTATCAGAGTATACTACCCCCTTAATTACATCTTGCGCCTGTATATGAAATTCTGCATTATGTATTGTGTCACAGATAACATCTTCTATAATAACATCATCAGGTTGTATTATATCTGGAATGTCATATCTGAACTTTCCTCTTGAAAGTCTGTTAATATACTCTCTCATCAGTTCTACGTCTCCGAATTAATCTTTTTTAAATGTGTCTTTATCTGCTTCTCATAGCCATTATCTGTTGGTTCATAGAACTTTACGTCCTCAAGTCCATCAGGTAAATACTGTTGCTTCACATAGTGGTTAGGATAATCGTGTGCATATTTATAACCTATGCCGTGTCCTAACTTTGAAGCACTCTTATAATGTGCATCCTGCAAATGTGCCGGCACAGGTGCTGTCTTGGTTGTCTTAACAAGTTCCATAGCCTTGTCAACTGCCATATAACAAGAGTTGCTCTTAGGTGCACAGGCAACATATAACGCCGCCTGTGAAAGAATTATCCTTGCCTCCGGCATACCTATCCTCTCAACTGCAAGTGCTGCATTCGTAGCAACAACTAATGCGTAAGGGTCTGCATTGCCTACATCTTCACTTGCACATATCATTATTCTTCTTGCAATAAACTTTATATCTTCACCTGCATATAACATCTTTGCCAGATAATAACTTACTGCATCAGGGTCAGACCCCCTCATACTTTTAATAAATGCTGATATGGTATCATAATGATTATCACCCGTCTTATCATATCGGACAGCCCTTTTTTGTATACACTGTTCTGCTGTCTTTAAATCTATATGTATAAGTCCGTCATCTGACCTGTCAGTTGTAAGTATTCCAAGTTCTATCGCATTAAGTGCACTTCTTGCATCGCCATTTGCTATATCAGCAAGAAACTCCAAAGCCTCATCATCTATGTCAGCCTTGTAGCTTCCCATACCTCTTTCTTTATCGTATACAGCTCTCTTTAGTATCTCTTTGATATCTTCCTTTGACAATGGCTTTAACTCAAATATTATAGACCTTGAAATCAAGGCTCCATTAACCTCAAAATATGGATTTTCTGTTGTTGCACCAACAAGCACAATAGTTCCGTCTTCCACGAATGGCAGAAGATAATCCTGCTGCCCCTTATTAAACCTATGTATCTCATCTACAAAAAGTATTGTCTTCTTACCATACATTCCAAGATTATTTTTCGCCCTCTCTACAACATCTTCCATCTCTTTCTTGCCTGCTACTGTAGCATTAATCTGACAGAAATCCGCACTTGTCGTATTGGCAATAACCTTGGCTAATGTAGTCTTTCCAGTTCCAGGAGGTCCATAAAATATAATAGAGCTTAATTTATCCGCCTTTATAGCCCTGTATAAAAGCTTATCCTTACCAACAATATGCTGTTGTCCTACAACTTCTTCCAAAGTTCTTGGTCTTAATCTCATTGCAAGAGGAGAATCATTCTCCTGATTAGTCTTTCGCATATAATCAAATAAATCCATAATTGTGTCCTTGTGATTCCCTTAATGAATATTATTTAATAATATAGCATATTATACGGCAAATGGCACTACTTTAATTAAAGTAAGCTTTTAAATATTTTCTTAACCGTGTCCATAAAGCCTGCTGTATCAACATTTTCGCAGCTTATTATCTTAACACTTCCAATATAAGCCTCATTGTAATAATATTTAATAGTGCCTACCTCATCACCCTCTTTTAATGGAGCTTTAATATTATCATTAATTATGCACTCCCGTCTTATATCATCATTGTTATATTTATTAATGAACATATATGAATAGTCTTTTTCCTTTGTTATCCTAATCTTATCCTGCCTGCCAGATGAGATTTTAATACTCTCTGTATCAAGCGGTTCTTCATCTTTATATATACTGCACACACTAAAACCATAATTAAGAAGCGTTATCGCATCACTGAATCGTATCTTGCTTGTCGGTGCCGCCATAACAACTGCTATAAGATCTATTCCGTCTTTATTGGCTGTTCCTGAAAGGCAGCAGCCTGCCTTGCTCGTTGAACCTGTCTTTAAGCCTGTGGCATAGGCATACTGTTTCATAAGCTTATTAGTATTGGTAAGCACGAAATCCTTCTCGCCTTTTCTTGTAATGTGTGTTATGCTTTCCATCCATATACTGCTGAATTCTTTTATCTGTGGGTGGTTATTAATAAGCTCCCGGCTCATAACCGCTACATCTCTCGCACTTGATGTATGTCCGTCTACATCAAGTCCACAGCAGTTAATAAAATGTGTGTTGCTCATTCCTAGTTCACGGGCTTTCTCATTCATTTTATCAACAAATACATTCTCTGCCCCGCTTATGTGTTCTGCCATTGCAACACAGGCATCATTAGCACTTGCCACCGCTATACACTTAATCATAGTCCTGACACTCTGTATCTCTCCCGGCTCAAGGAACACCTGGCTTCCGCCCATTGAAGCCGCATATTCCGACACAGTTACCGGGTCTTCCATATTAATGCTTCCGTCCTCTATTGCCTCAAATATAAGTATAAGCGTCATTATCTTTGTTATGCTTGCAGGTGCAAGAACTGTATCGGCATCCTTTTCATATATTACCTGTCCTGTCGCCGCCTCCATAAGTATCGCAGAAGGTGTATCTATGTCTGGTCCTGATACTTCCTCTGCACAGCAAAAAACAGGTACAATAACAGCCGTAGTAATTAACATAATTATGGCTGTTATTATACCTGTAATTCTTTTTATATGTCCTGTTCTGTCCTTATGTCCTGCTTTATCTGAATATTCTGCTAACACTTTCATATATCCGGACATAATAATAACCTCTTATAACATTTGTTATTATATATGTCCTTATATACCCTATTATACCTTAAAGTCTTAGAATAATGCTGTAATATCTGTTCCATTAATATACAATTGTTTTAATGTGTTCCAATCCACAGCCTGTCCACTGTTCCTATCTGGCTCTTTGAACCACCCTTTAAATCGCAAGAATATAATGTCTTATCAGAACCATAATAATACAATCTCTTTCTGTAAAGACTTGTATCAGATGTATTAACTGTATCTGTAACATTTCCCATAAGCACTTTCTTAGCTGATGGTGTCTTTAAATAATACTGTCCGTCATTATCTATATAAGTAATAGACTCTTTTGTATTATTAATAAGCGATAAGCTTCCGTCCTTCACATTCTCTGCAATAACAGTCTTATCACCCTTCACTGCATTGATAAGCTTTGCCTCTGAATTAATGTAGACAAGTTCACCCGAGGCTTTTAAGAATACTATACTCTGCATATTTCCTATGCTGTCAAGTTCTTTCTTATCTGACACCATTCCGTCTTTATACTTTGCATATGACACTTTTTTATTGCCTACCCAGTATATGTAATCATTCTTACTGTCAATAATATATGTCATATTAGCACCATCAATGCCATCAAGCTGCTGTGCCAAGCCATTCTTAACACTAACAATATAATTATTGTCCTGTGAATTATATATATATTCATCAGCCTTGTCAGATGTATTCAGATGTCCTGCACCTTTAGTGTACACACCATCTGTATCACTTAATGGATATATATTATCCACATTATCTGCCACATATGTCTGCTTCTTATTGCTATAATTGTACTGATATAGCCTGTTATCGCCGTCAAGTATTATAATTGTATCGCTGTCACTGTATACATATGCCTGCGTAAGACTGGCTTCTATTGTATCAGTCTTTCCTATAAGACTTCCTGAACTTTTATCATTGGTAATCTCTGCCATAGACAGCTTAAGTCCACCTGTCTTTCCTGTGTCATTGATAGTTTCTGTTTCTTTGTAAATAATTGTGCCTTTATCTGAAATATAATATATCTCGTGTGCATATATATTATTTACAACTTCCACACTTCCATCCTGTGACCATACATATAATGAATATAATTCATCTTCATCATTATACACATCTGCCGCATAATACTTGCCGTCCGGACTTGCCGCACTTGAAACCACACTGTCCTTAGATATATTTTCCGGCCATTCCGGTGTATAAAATGTAACCTCATCAAGACCAAATAATGCATCCTTAACATCACATATATACTGGCTTTCAAGTGAAGATACATCATATATGCGGCTTCCATCACTCATATATATATGTGAATTCTTCCTTAACAAAACAGCCATAATTAATGAAATAGCAGCTATCGCCACTATAACAATGGCGACAGCTACTCCTGCTTTCTTATATGAATGTTTTGTCTGTGGTCTTATCCTGCTATCTATCTTAATATTATTATCTGCCTTAACATTATTATCCGTCTTAGCATTATTATTTTTTCTGGTCTTAGCCTTTTCCTGCTGGGCTTTTCCTTTAGCTTTACTGGCAAGCTTTTCACTGCCAGCCTTTAACTTATCAGCCACATCATTAAAATCAACTTTAGTTATATCAAAGACACCTTCATCATAATTCTTTACCTTATTCGAACGCTTCTTTGCACGCTTTCCCTGCTGTATTGTCTTGCCATCTTTATCAGATTGTTCTGATTCACCAGACAAAACATTGCCAGCTTCTTCTGCACTGTCTAAGACCTTCTGTGTCTCTTTTCTTGCAAGACTTTCTTCATATGCTTTACGTCTAGCCATATAGTCACTGCTGTTAATCTTAATTACAGGTCCATTACATCTGGGACACTCATTGCCCTCATATTCTGTTCCACATTTAACACATTTCATAAATTAATACCTATATTAAAATGTAAACTTGTCTTCAAAATATGCCTTAAGATCAGAAATCTTAACTCTTTCCTGCTGCATAGTATCTCTATCTCTTACTGTTACAGCATTATCTTCTTCTGATTCAAAGTCATATGTTATGCAGAATGGAGTACCAATCTCATCCTGTCTTCTGTATCTCTTACCGATATTACCCCTGTCATCAAATTCACAGTTGTAATACTTAGAAAGTTCTGCATATACCTTCTCTGCACCTTCATTAAGCTTCTTAGAAAGTGGAAGGATACCAACCTTGACTGGTGCTAATGCTGGATGGAAATGAAGAACTGTTCTTACATCTCCTCCTTCAAGTTCTTCCTCATCATAAGCTGCACAGAGGAATGCAAGTGTCACTCTGTCCGCACCAAGTGATGGTTCAATAACATATGGAATATACTTTTCCTTAGCTTCGTCATCAAAGTATGACATATCCTCGCCAGATACTGTCTGGTGCTGTGTAAGGTCATAATCTGTTCTGTCAGCAATACCCCATAATTCACCCCAGCCAAATGGGAATAAGAACTCAATATCTGTTGTTCCCTTAGAATAGAAGCAGAGTTCTTCTGGTGAATGATCTCTTGCTCTCATCTCATCATCTTTAATTCCAAGTGCCTTAAGCCAGTCTATGCAGTACTGTCTCCAGTAATTGAACCATTCAAGGTCTGTTCCAGGCTTGCAGAAGAACTCTAATTCCATCTGCTCGAATTCTCTTGTTCTGAATGTAAAGTTACCAGGTGTAATCTCGTTACGGAATGACTTACCGATCTGTCCAATACCAAATGGCACTTTCTTTCTTGATGTTCTCTGTACATTCTTAAAGTTAACAAATATACCCTGAGCTGTTTCTGGTCTTAAATATACTGTATTCTTAGCATCTTCAGTTACACCCTGAAATGTCTTGAACATAAGGTTGAACTGTCTTATATCTGTAAAGTTGTGCTTGCCACAAGTTGGGCAGCATATATTCTTCTCATCAATAAAGTTCTTCATCTGTTCCTGTGACCATGCATCAACTGAACCTTCTATCTCATAGTTATTCTCATCTGCCCAGTCTTCAATAAGCTTATCAGCTCTGAATCTTTCGTGGCAGTCTTTACAATCCATAAGAGGATCAGAGAAACCGCCAAGATGTCCTGAAGCAACCCAAGTCTGTGGATTCATAAGTATTGCACAGTCAACACCTACATTGTATGGGCTTTCCTGTACGAACTTCTGCCACCAGGCCTTCTTAACGTTATTCTTAAGCTCAACACCAAGGTTACCGTAATCCCATGTATTAGCAAGTCCACCATAGATTTCTGAACCCGGATACACGAATCCTCTTGCCTTTGCTAAAGCTACTATCTTTTCCATTGTCTTTTCCATATCAATAATCCTCCTAAAGATACAGATGCCATCTATTGATAAGGTGATAATGTACTTAACACATATACACCATAATATTTCGCATCTTCACAATAATCTTTTTAATTCTATAACATTCCTTGTATAATTTCAACTGTGAATATCGTGTAATTATGACTCCCATGGACGTATTCTATAAGAAGCACCTATCTTATCGCATATTATCCGGCACTGTGCTTCTTCCTCGTGTGATATAGTTGTGTCAACCGTTGTCATAACAACATTAAGCCCATTTGCTACGCATTTCTTCGCAAAATCTATCATCTCATCAAATGTCTTATCACCGAATTTACTTCTTACAAGCTTGTTATACTCATCCTTATCAGGATTGTTAAGACTTATTGATACAGTATCTATAAGACCGGCCATTTCTTTTGTTATATCTCTTTCATTGATAAGGTTGCCTGCTCCATTAGTATTGATTCTGATTGGCTTATTATTGTAAGTCTTTTTAATAAATGCTGCTACCTCTCTTACCTTATCCCAGCTTTCTGTAGGCTCACCAAAACCACAGAATACTACTTCACCAAAATCATCAAGATTCCATTTGGCGAATTCATCTATAACTTCACTTACAAGAGGTTCTCTTTCAAGCCATAATCTGTCCGACTCGCCAATTCTATCCATAGTCTGTCTAAGACAAAATGTACAGGCAAATGGACATTTATTAGTCATATTAACATAAAGATTATTATGTACTTTATATAATATCTCCATAATTGTTCTCTCTTTCTTTTATTAAATCATCTAACATTAACATTCTTCTAATTATCTCTCATTATTATCAGACGTCTTAAATATCAAAATATTTTAATATCTTATCCATTAATCATCTTAATGTTGTAAGCAGCTCCTCAAAGCACACTCCGTCAGTAACTGGTATCTCTAATTCTATTGATTTCATTATGCATTTCTTTATGAACTGTGAAGCCTTTCTTACTGATTCGTGGAAATTAACTTTATTAACTGCATCTGCTGCAATTATCGCCGTAAATATATCACCGGTTCCAGACCTCTGTGTTCCAACCTTAGTTGTCTTAATCTCATATCCGCCACAGCCGTCCTCATAACAATAGTTAGCAATATATGTACCTCTGACAATTCCTGTTATAACTATCTTTGAAGGTCCCATATCTGATAACTGCTTAGCGATTATCTCAAGCTCTTCATTACCGTACTCTGCATTATATTCCCTGCCTGTTAATATACAGGCTTCTGTAAGATTAGGTGTAAGAATATTGGCATAACTTACAAGCTTTTTCATCTCTTCGCAGGTTTCTTTAGTATATGTAGCATACAAATTACCGTAATCACCCATAACAGGGTCAACAACAACTATATTATCAGGTGTCTTAAATATGTCAAAGAAATATCTGACTATCTCAATCTGTTTATGAGAACCTAGAAAACCTGTACATATTCCATCGAATTTAAGATTAAGCTTCTCCCACTCCTTTATATAAGCCGGCATACTTTCTGTAAAGTCTTCAAAATAAAAGCTTTCAAAACCTGTATGATTAGACAATATTGATGTTGGCAGTGGGCAACACTGCACTTTAAGAGCTGATATAATCGGAAGCTCTACAGCTATAGAACATCTTCCAAAACCTGAGTAATCATTAATAGCTGCTATCTTTTTCTGGTTATTATGACTCATAAATCTTCCTTCCTATCATATATTTAACTTTAATCAGTAATATCTTAACCAATATAATATTAAAATTAATATCTTCTTAAAACCTATATACTCTTAACCAATATCAAGCATTTCTTTGGATTTGAAATGTTTATCAAATGTGATAAATTCTATTCTATTCACCACCTTTTTAAGTTCATTTAGCACATCAGCTTTTACAACGAAGTTAAACAGCTTTGTAAGTGGTGCTGTAATAATATACTGTAATGTATACAAGGTTGAAGATTGAAGCACTATTCCGTCACCCGACGAGGCAGCACACTCCACGCAGTACATTCCATTTTCCTTATATGAATATAACTGTAACTCCTTCTCACTTCCGCAGCCTGCACAGCTAAAGAAATCCGGACACTCTCCATTAACGGCTATCAGCCGTATCTCATATATATATCTTACAAGTTCATTGGGTAATGATTTATTAACCAGTGCCTTAAATGCAACATATAAAAGATTAATCATATCTGCGGCATCAAGATTTTCCCTGCCATAATATTCTGCCAGCTCCGCAAAATAATATCCGTACAGCACACCATCAAGATCGCTTACAAGCTCTTCAAAATAATTCGTAACATTGGCTTTCTGTATTGTGTAAGAGTCCCTGCCCCTGTACACCTCGAATGTTCCAAATATAAATGGTCTTGTAACTCCTATCAGGTGGCTGTTAGGACGTCTTGCTCCTTTGGCAAATGCCGCTATCTTACCAAGCTCCCTGCTGAGTATGACAACACGTCTGTCATAATCTCCAACAGGCATACTCGACAATATAAATCCTGTGACAGAAACTACATCAGCCACCCTGCCACCTCCGGATTAATTCTGTGTCTTGTTATCTTTCTTATCATAGCCAAAATTCTTTATAAGAATGTCGCTGTCTCTCCATTCCTTCTTAACCTTCACCCAGAGTTTAAGATTAACCTTGTTGCCAAGTTGCTTTTCTATCTCATACCTGGCATTAGTTCCTATCTTTTTAAGCATTTCACCACCCTTGCCGATGATAATACCCTTATGTGAATCTCTTTCACATATTATTGTTGCATCTATATCTGTAATCTTGCCTTTAGATGACTTTCTGTCTTTAAATGTATCTATAACAACAGCTATTCCGTGTGGAATTTCTTCATTGAGGGCATGAAGTGCTTTCTCTCTTATAAGCTCTGCAACAATCTGTCTTAATGGCTGGTCTGTAACAGTATCTTCATCATAGAACATAGGTCCGTAAGTAAGATATTTGAATATTGTTGTTACAAGGTCATCAACATTACTGCCATTTCTTGCTGATACTGGAATTATCTCATCAAATTCAAGCTCTTTATTGTAGCAGTCGATTACAGGAAGTATCTCCTCTTTCTTTACTGTATCAACCTTGTTGATTACTAATATCTTAGGTGCATTTACCTTTTTTAACTTCTCTATAATATGCTGCTCACCTGCTCCGATATACGTTGTTGGTTCTACTATAAAGCACACAACATCAACTTCATTAATAGTCTTCTCAGCAGCTCCTACCATATATTCACCAAGCTTATTCTTAGCCTTATGGATACCCGGCGTATCAACAAATACAATCTGTCCTCTCTCATCTGTATACACTGTCTGTATCCTGTTTCTTGTTGTCTGTGGCTTATTAGATGTTATCGCAATCTTCTGCCCTATAATATTATTCATAAGTGTAGACTTGCCAACATTAGGTCTTCCAATAAATGTTACAAATCCCGATTTCACATTGTCGTTGCCAGAAGCAGCACCGCCGCTTATTCCACTGGCTTTAAGCATTTCATCTAAATTCATCGTATTCTCCTTATATATCCAATATCATTTATCCGATAAGAGGCTTTATTTCATCAAATAAATCTGCTGCCTCATTAATCTGCTTCTGGTTACCTACTACGCATAAATAATTCTGCCCAACTGCTGATTCTATAAGTGGAGCAAGTTCTCTTATACTCTCAACTGTCGCATCAAGAACTTCTTCCCTGTCTTTTCTTAACATATCTTCTGTGCAATTGCACATATAATGTGTAAATGACCTGCTGCCAATAGCTGATGGTGTAAGAGGTGCATCTATCTCTCCAATGGTTCCTATTATGAACTTAACCATATCTCTTCTGCTGACATTAAAATTCCTTATATAATCAGCCGCACCCTCGTATATATCGTTAGTCTTTTCAAGATTAGGATCCCTGTAAGATACCATATAGAAATCACCATTTCTTGATGAACCACTCATGCAGCCGTAAGCTCCACCTTTAACCCTTACATTAATCCAGAGATAATCATAAGAGAATATAACCTTTAACACTTTAAGTGCTCCTGTATACTTATATCCGTCTTTTACGAAATTACCACATCTTGCAACATACTGTACCTGTGATGCTGATGTGTATCCAGTCTTTACATTAACCGGTATAAAGCTTCTTACTGCTGTATTATAATGTTCATCTTTGATATTACAGCTCTTGGCTGACAATGCCTTGACAAAGCAGTCATAACCCTCATCGTCTGCTGTAAGGCTTACTATAACATTATCCTTATTGAATATATATCCAACAAGCTTATTAAGCTTATCCACTATCTGTGTCTTATTCTGCTCAAATTCTTCATCAAGCTTCTTAATGAACTCATAATATTTGTAACCCCTTAATATATCTGAGTAATAAGCCGACTCTGAGAACTGTGCACAGCACTCTAACATAGCAATTGAATGACCCTGCCCCATAAGAGAAGCTTCTAGTCTTGATTTAATTCTTGCAATTATCTCCTTTAATCTCTTATAGTCATCAAATCTGGTATTATACATAATCTCTTCCATCATACCAAGAACAAATGGAACTTTCTCATATAATGCCTTACTCTTAACCTCATATACAATTGTATTCTTACTAAAATCAACCTTATCGCTATATAGAGCTGTTCCTGTTGCAAGACCACCGCAGTTAATATTAATCTCGTTAGTAAGCTCTGGATAAGTATAATTCTTAGTATCCATAAGACTTAATGTTGAGCCTAACAAGCCCATATATGGTATAAGTTCATCTGGAACACACTTAGTGTCAAATGACATATTAATATATGCAATCTTATTAGTAAATATATTATGGTGTACTATCTTAATTCCATCAACACTCTTAACATCATTATAATCCTTAGCAGGCTCTCTTTTAATGTCTGACAGCTCAAGCATTGGTATCTTTTCAAGATCTTCCTGACTTGATGGAGTATCCTGATATTCCTTTAACTCCTTTGTCTTTTTAACAAGCTCTTCTAATTCGTCATTAGTCAATGTGCTCTTATACTCTGCAAGCTTGTCCGCTTCCTTCTGTTCCTTTTCCTTCTCAAGTCCATATTCAGGCACAAGGCTTATAATTGACTTGTGGTTATTATCAAGAAGATATTCTTTTATAAGCTTCTCAAAATATCCATTTCTGGCATTCTTCTTTAACTCATCAAATGTATCTCCCGCCTCAATATGAATAAATGGCTTTGTTTCATCATATAACCAGCTATCCATCATAGTAAGATAATACATAAGTCCCTTTGGATATGGACCATAATCTGCTTCTCTGTATTTGAATTCGTAATAATTAATTCCAGCTTCTATTGTTCTTTCATTAATTCCGTCCTTAACAAGCTTTTCTAATGTGTCATTGATAACTGATACAAATCTGTCCTGCTCCTTAGAATTAGAATTCTTGGCAACTATTGAATATACAGGCTGGTAAAGTGATGTCTCATAACTTGAATATACATCAGTGCTTATACCTGCATCTAAAAGTGCCTGCTTAACAGGTGCTCCCGGTGTCATAACAAGTGCATAATCAAGTATCTGGAATGCAAGATAAAGCTTGGCATCAACAGAAGTTCCAATAACTGCATTATATGAAAGATAAGTATTATCCTCTAATGACTCATCTTCTGTTATGGCATAAGGCTTTGTTTCATATACAGGCTTGTCAAATGCTGCCTGTCTTTCTATATTGGCATGAATATCAACATCTGATACATCAAAGTCTGATAGATATTCCCTGTCAAGATATTCAAGTCTTTCATTAACGTCCATATCGCCATAGATATATATATAGCTGTTAGATGGGTGATAATATTCCTCGTGGTACTTAAGGAAATCTTCATACTTAAGTGTAGGTATAACCTCAGGGTCACCGCCCGATTCATTCTTGTATACAGTATCTGGGAATAATGATACAAATGTATATCTTGAAAGCACGTCATCTGGTGATGAAAATGCCCCCTTCATCTCATTAAATACAACGCCATTATACTTGATATCATCATCTGCATTATCAAGTTCATAATGCCAGCCTTCCTGCATAAATATCTCTGGCTTTTCATACATTGCAGGATAGAACACTGCATCCATATATACATCCATAATATTCTTAAAGTCAGTATCATTACAGCTTGCCACTGGATATACTGTCTTGTCTGGATAAGTCATAGCATTAAGAAATGTATTAAGTGAACCCTTGCACAATTCAACAAATGGATCTTTAACAGGATATTTTCTTGAACCACACAATGTTGAATGTTCAATTATATGCTGCATTCCTGTATCGTTAAAAGGTGGTGTCTTAAAACCTATTGAAAATACCTTATTATTATCATCATTAGATATAACGACAACCCTCGCTCCTGATTTCTTATGTCTTAATATAATACCTGCTGAATTAAGATCTTTTAATTCTTCTTCAAGGACAATATCATATCTTGCATTACTGCCACTTATTATGTCTGATTTATTCAATTCTTCTATCTTCTTTTTAACGTCAAAACTCATCTGATAACCTCATCTAATCAATAAAATCAATATTCTTATATATTGTACCATACCTTGCCAATATTGTAATCTATTTATATAATTTTTATAACCAGCAATTATTTATAACTTGATAAAATCTTATGGCATAATTTTCATTTTTAAAATACTTGCCAAATACCAAGTTTATTGTATAATTAATTGTTTGCATATAAACATATTATAATATAAGCTGTCCCACTTATTCTTTAACATATATTATATGCAGCTAAATTACAAATTATATTTAATGCACTATGCGAAAGCGTTAGTGCTGGAATGGAGGTTATATGGAAAAAATATGGATTACCGGTGCCAAAGGCCACGTTGGTACTGCACTTTCTGCTCTCTTAGACTGCCGTGAGTATGAAATATTCCCTACTGATGTTGACGAAGTCGATGTTACAGACCTTGAAGCTGTCAACAATTATGCAAGAGTTAATCGTCCTGATATCATTATCAACTGCGTTGGTTACAGTGATGTTGCAGGCTGCGAAACTAATCCTGACAAAGCATTTGCAGTAAATGCTGTAGGAACACGAAACCTTGCTGTTATGGCACAGTCTATCGGTGCAAAGCTAATTCACATATCTACAGATGATATATTCTCTGGTACAGAGGATCATTCTTATAATGAATTTGATACACCTAATCCTAGAAATATATATGGTAAAAGTAAGCTTGCCGGCGAAGCTTATATACAGTCTTTCTGTTCGCGTTATGTGATACTAAGAAGCAGCTGGGTATATGGAATAGGACAGGATTTCCTTAACACTGTACTTTCAGCAGTTAAAGATCCTTCTGTAAATGAACTCACTGTATCTGAATATGAATATGCGTGTCCTACAAGCGCTTCTGAGCTAGCCAGAATTATTGAATATTTCATTAAAAATGAGTGTCTTGGAATATACCATGCTGTATGTCAGGGCTCTTGCAGCCGTCTTGAATATGCCAGGACTATTCTTGAATATGCCAATGCAACAGACAAGTTAAAACTTGTTCCTGCCAACAATAATAAACCAGTATATTCAGTTCTTGATAATATGATGTTAAGACTTGAACACATTGAACAGCCTAAGAACTGGAAAGATGCGCTTAAAGAATATATTAATTTATCAGGAGGCTGCTAAAGAATGGAAAAATCTTTAAAAAACACAAAAAAGCCTATGGGGCTTTCTACTAAGATATTCATAGCACTTATAGCCGGTGCAATAAGTGGTGTTTTAATCCACTATTTTATGCCAGCAGGCTATATCCGTGATTCAGTTATCGTTGAGGGTGTCCTCTATGTAATTGGACAAGGTTTTATCCGCCTTATGCAGATGCTTGTAGTTCCACTTGTATTCTGCTCACTTATATGCGGAAGTATGGCTATCGGTGATACTAAGACACTTGGTAAAGTAGGTATTAAAACTATTCTTTTCTATCTTCTTACTACTGCTGTTGCTGTATCAGTTGCATTATCAGTTGCTATGCTCATCAATCCCGGTATTGGCGTTACAATTGAAAATGTATCTACAAGCAGTGTAACTATCACTGAGAAACAACCGCTTACACAAACACTTCTTAACATAATACCTAAGAATCCTGTTGAATCACTTGCAACTGCTGATATGCTCCCAATTATCGTATTTGCATTATTCGTAGGTATTCTTTTAGCGAAAATGGGTAATAAGGCATCAACTGTAGCTAACTTTTTCAGTCAGTTCAATGACCTTATGATGGAAATGACTATGGCAGTTATGAAGGCAGCTCCTATCGGTGTATTCTGCCTTATCGCAAGAACATTTGCTAATATTGGTTTTGACGCATTTGTTCCAATGCTTAAATATATGGGCTGCGTAATACTCGCACTTGCTATCCAGTGCTTCGTAGTATACCAGTTACTTTTATTTCTCTTTACAAGACTTAATCCATTTAAGTTTCTAAAGAAGTTCTTCCCAGTTATGAACTTCGCATTTACAACAGCTACATCAAATGCAACAATTCCGCTTTCAATCAACACACTTGATAAAAAGCTTGGTGTAAGCAAGAAAATATCATCTTTCACAATACCACTTGGTGCTACCGTTAATATGGACGGTACATCAATTATGCAGGGTGTTGCCGTAATATTCGTAGCACAGATATTTGGAATTACACTTTCTCCATCTGACCTTGTTACAGTAATTATAACAGCTACACTTGCTTCAATCGGAACAAGTGGTGTGCCATCTGTAGGTCTTATAACACTTGCAATGGTATTCCAGAGCGTAGGTGTTCCAACAGAAGGTATTGCCCTTATTATGGGTATTGACCGAATTCTTGATATGTTAAGAACAGCCGTTAATATCACTGGTGATGCTGTATGTACAACTATCGTTGCTAATCAGGAAGGCCTTGTCAATAAAGAAACCTTTAATTCTGATGTTACTGTAGATAACTAATTATCAATAAATATTTATTAATATTATGAGCAAAAGGGCTTCATATACCTGTCACACAGATATATGAAGCCCTTTTAAATAATATTATTCAATTGTCATCTTAGCGATAATCTGAATTATGTAGCCTGAACTAATTACTTAGAACGGATTTCCTTAACTAAAGCAACTGCCTCAGCTGTCATATCCTTAATCTTATCGAATTCTCCAGCCTTGATTAAGTCACCCTTAACCATCCAAGAACCACCACAGCAGAAGATCTTATCGCAAGATAAGAATTCTTCAAGGTTAGATGTATTGATACCACCTGTAGGCATAATTCTTACTGTTGTGTAAGCTGCACACATAGCCTTAATCATCTTAATTCCGCCTGCTGCTGTAGCTGGGAAGAATTTAACTCTTGTAAGACCTCTCTTAACTGCCTGAGCAAGTTCAGATGGTGTTACGATACCTGGCATTACAGGAATATTCTTAGAGATACAGTAATCAACGATTTCTGGATCAAAACCTGGGCTTACGATAACTGAAGCACCAGCTGCTACAGCTCTGTCAACCTGCTCTGTTGTAAGTACTGTACCTGCTGCAAGTACCATATCTGGATATGCTTCGTGCATAAGACGGATAGATTCCTCTGCTGCTTCTGTACGGAATGTAACTTCTGCACATGGAAGACCACCTTCTACTAATGCCTTAGCTAATGGAAGTGCGTCCTTTGTATCATTCAATACTACTACTGGAATTACTCCAAGTTCTTCAAACTTATCTGCTATATTACTCATTATAATAATAGCCCCTTTCTTTTAATTATTCGACTGATACTTCTCAGTGTCTTTGATTATATCATAATTCTTTAAAAACAACAATGAAATGATATATTTCGTTTGTATTTTTATAAGAACTTTATGCATTTATTTAAAGAAGCCCTTCTTCTTTGGATGTTTGTGTTCCTCTCCTGTAAGTGTCTTATCATATTCCATAAGTGCTTCTTTCTGTTCATTATTAAGCTTTGTAGGAATATCAACAATAAGTGTAATATAATGATCTCCTCTTGTCTGAGGATTTCTTAATGTTGGCATACCTTTACCTCTGAGCCTTACTCTTGTGCCAGAAGCTGTTCCCGGCTTAACTTCATATATAACTTCACCATCAACAGTCTTTACCTTGACTTCTCCGCCAAGAACTGCTGTAGGATAGCTTATTACAACATCTGAGAAAATGTTATATCCATCTCTCTCAAATGCTGGATCTGCTGATATCATTACAGCTACTAATAAATCTCCTCTTGGACCACCATTAGTACCTGGCTCGCCCTTGCCCTGAATACGGACACACTGTCCATTATCAATACCAGCAGGTATATTAACTTCAATTGTCTTCTTGCTGCTTATATAACCTGTTCCATAGCAGTCTGGACACTTTTCTTTAACAATCTTACCTGTTCCGTGACAATCTGGGCAAGGCTGTACGCTTCTCATCATTCCAAGGAATGACTGCTGTGTTACTGTTACCTGTCCACGTCCGCCACATTTCTTACAAGTTTCAGGACTTGTTCCCGGCTTTGCACCTGTTCCGTGACACTTAGAACATTCATCCTTAAGTGTTACATCTATCTTCTTCTTAGTTCCTGTAACTGACTCAGCAAATGTAATTCTTACATTAACTCTTATATCTGCACCACGTCTTGGTCCGTTGCTGTTACGTCTGCTGCTTGAACCGCCTCCGAACATACCACCGAATATATCACCAAATATATCGCCCATATCACCGAAGTCAAAATCAAAGCCGCCACCGCCAGCTCCACCTGCACCGCCTTCAAATGCTGCGTGTCCGAACTGGTCATACTGTCTTCTCTTATCTGCATCACTAAGAACTGCATATGCTTCTGATGCTTCCTTAAACTTAGCCTCAGCCTCTTTATCTCCCGGATTCATATCAGGGTGATACTTCTTAGCTAACTGTCTATATGCTCTTTTAATTGCTGCATCATCTGCGTCCTTAGGCACACCAAGGACCTCATAATAATCTCTCTTTTCTGCCATATAGGTTCCGCCTTTCTATACCCGAAAGGAGTCAGGTACCCTGATACGAGTCCTGACTTCCTTTCTGATTTCATCTATAATTGTCAAGTCTTAAGAAGTCTTTATATAACTCCATAATTAATCATTGTTAATTACATTAACTCTGATATTATAACCTTCAATAATCATAGACCACATCATATATATTACTTAATTATACTTCCTTGTAGTCACCATCTACAACATCATCACCATAAGGTGCGCTTCCCTGTGCATTATCAGCACCTGCGCCAGCTCCCATATCAGGACCAGCACCGGCTGTGCCTGCACCCTGAGTTGCTTCATACATCTTAGCAAAGAGGTTCTGTGCTGATGTCATAAGCTTTTCTTTAGCTGCCTTAATCTCATCAACCTGAGCATCTGTCATATTCTCAGCATCTGTTGATTCAACAAGTGACTTAAGTGCGTTAAGGTCTGCCTCAACATTTGCCTTGTCGTTAGCATCAAGCTTGTCGCCAGCTTCATCAAGAGCCTTCTGTGTCTGGAATACCATAGAGTCAGCTTCGTTACGAACTTCGATAGCTTCCTTACGCTTCTTATCCTGAGCTTCGAACTCAGCAGCTTCCTTAACAGCCTTATCGATATCTTCATCAGACATATTAGAACCAGCTGTTATTGTAATATGCTGCTCCTTGCCTGTTCCAAGATCCTTAGCAGATACATTAACGATACCATTAGCATCGATATCAAATGTAACTTCAATCTGTGGAACGCCTCTTCTTGCTGGAGGTATACCATCAAGTCTGAACTGTCCAAGTGACTTGTTATCCTTGGCAAACTGTCTTTCACCCTGTACTACGTTGATATCAACGGCTGTCTGGTTATCAGCAGCTGTGGAGAATATCTGGCTCTTCTTTGTAGGAATAGTTGTATTTCTCTCGATAAGTCTTGTAGCAATACCACCCATTGTCTCAATTGAAAGTGAAAGTGGTGTTACATCAAGAAGAAGGATATCACCAGCACCGGCATCACCAGCAAGCTTACCACCCTGAATAGAAGCACCGATAGCAACACATTCATCTGGGTTAAGTGACTTGTTAGGTTCGTGACCTGTTAACTGCTTTACTTTATCCTGTACAGCTGGAATTCTTGTAGAACCACCAACTAATAATACCTTTGAAAGTTCTGAAGCTGTAAGACCTGCATCTGAAAGTGCGTTCTTAACTGGCTCAGCTGTCTTTTCTACTAAGTCGTGTGTAAGTTCATCGAACTTAGCTCTTGTAAGTGTCATATCAAAATGCTTTGGACCTTCTGCTGTTGCTGTGATGTATGGAAGGTTGATGTTAGTCTGCATAGCACTTGATAATTCCTTCTTAGCCTGCTCAGCAGCAACCTTTAATCTCTGAAGTGCCATTGTATCTGTAGAAAGATCTACGCCTTCCTTAGCCTTGAAGTCATCTAACATATACTGTGTAATAGCATTATCAAAATCATCACCACCAAGTCTGTTGTTACCAGCAGTAGCAAGAACTTCGATTACACCATCACCGATTTCAATGATAGATACATCGAATGTACCACCACCAAGGTCATATACCATAATCTTCTGCTCGTGTTCATTATCAAGACCATAAGCTAAAGCAGCAGCTGTAGGCTCGTTGATAATTCTCTTAACATCAAGACCTGCAATCTTACCAGCATCCTTAGTTGCCTGTCTCTGTGCATCATTGAAGTAAGCTGGAACTGTGATAACAGCTTCTGAAACTGTCTCACCAAGATAGCTCTCAGCATCAGCCTTTAACTTCTGAAGAATCATAGCTGATATTTCCTGTGGTGTGTACTTCTTACCATCAATATCAACCTTGTAATCTGTACCCATATGTCTCTTGATTGAAGAAATTGTCTTATCAGCATTAGTAACTGCCTGACGCTTAGCAGGATCACCTACTAATCTTTCTCCGTTCTTTGTAAATGCAACTATTGATGGAGTAGTTCTGATACCTTCTGTGTTAGTAATAACAACTGGCTTACCACCTTCCATAACAGCTACGCATGAATTAGTTGTACCTAAATCTATACCAATAATCTTGCTCATAATTATCTTCCTTTCTATGTCTTATATAGACATACTGTTTAATAATATCAATTCTATTTGTTACAAGTGTGTGTATTGTTCTGATAAGCCCTAAGCCTGTAAACGAATTCTTTCTATATCACAACTACCCACATACTTTACTTCTGGTAAAAGCTCATACCATTATACATCAACTAAATATTCTGATGTATTAGTTAGCAACCTTTACCATACTGTGGCGGATAACCACATCTCTATATGTGTAACCCTTCTCGAACTCTTCAACGATAATATTCTCGCCCTGAGAGTCATCTTCCACGTGCATAACTGCATTATGAAATTCAGGATTAAACTCTGAACCAACTGCCTCGATTGGCTTAACCTGTAAGTCTTCAAGCATCTTAATTGTCTGCTTGTAAACCATATCCATACCTTTGGCAAATGGTGTTTGTAACTCTTCCTCTGTCACTGACTTAAAGCCGCGTTCAAAATTATCTACTATCGGAAGAAGTTTCTTTACTACATCCGAAGCTCCCATCTCGAACATTGCTGACTTTTCTTTGTCAGTACGCTTTCTGTAGTTGTCAAACTCAGCCATCTGACGCTTCAAACGATCTTGTAAATCCTCAATCACAGCGTCCTTCTGGTCCTTTTTATTATTTATATCAACTGTTTCCTCCGCTCCTTGCGCATCACTTGCGTTGTCAGATTTCTCTGCCTTCACATCTGCGTCAGACGAGCCCTGAGCTTCTACAGTATCAGCGTCTTTATCTGTATCTGATGTAACATCTGTATCATTAATATTAACATCTGCTTCATCAACATTATTAATGTTATTATCTTTCTTAGACACCTTATCTCCTCACCTTTCTATGATTTCTTGAATACATCATCCAACTGCGTCCTCATATTCTTCAAGGTTTCCACAACCTTTTCATAATCCATACGCTTTGGACCAATAATACCAATTGTACCCTTCATTCCATCCTGTAATTCATATGTTGCTGTTACAACGCTACAGTCTTTCATAGATTCAATCGGTGTTTCATTTCCTATATATACCTGAATACCATTGTTGGAACTACTATCCTGTTCATCAACACTATTGTCATCATCAACAACAAGATCTGACAGGCTCTGCTTTTCCTCCAAGGCATATATAAGCTCACTGGCTTTGGTTGAATCACTAAGTTCTGGATACTTGAATATGTTGGTTGCACCGCTTGTATATATCTTTAAATCATCTGCGCTGCTTATTGTATCAACAATCGCATCAAGAACTTCTTTGACAAGATTAATATGTTCTCCTGCCTGATTTTCCATCTTTGAAACAATGCTCAAATTCATCTGTTCAAGAGTAAGCCCTGTAAGTGTTGTATTAATAAGAATGTTAAGCTTTAACAAATTCTCCTGTGACAAATCCTCGCTTACTGTTATCACCTTATTCCTTATAAGATTGCCTTCCATAACTATTACGGCTAATATCTTATTGGCTTCAAGCTGTGATAACTGAACGAACTTAAGCTTATTGCCTGTTACCTTAGGTGTCGTTACCATAGTTGCATAATTAGTATCTTTGGCAAGAACCTTGGCAACATTCTGAAGAAGCTCTTCTACCTTTTCAACCTTCTCACCTAACATATCCTTCATTGAACTTAATTCCTGTTCTTTAACAGCAACCTCGTTCTCTCTGTTGGTTATGTTCTGTTCTTTCTCAGACATCATATCGTCTACATATAATCTGTAGCCTTTATCTGTAGGAATTCTTCCTGCTGATGTATGTGGCTGAACTATATACCCAAGCTCTTCCAGGTCTGCCATCTCATTCCTTATTGTCGCGGAACTAAGCTTCATGTCTGTGAACTTAGATATCGTTCTTGAACCAACTGGCTCGCCTGTTTCTAAGTAGTTCTTAATGATTGCTTTAAGTATCTTTACTTTACGCTCATCAAGCTGTTCATCAAGCCCCATGACATACCTCCTTTTCTTTGTTGTTAGCACTCAATAATTAGGAGTGCTAATATCAACATAATTAAGGTATCACTTTGCAAGGGTGATGTCAACAATTAATTTAATTTTTTGTATAAATAAATTATAAACTTTATTAAGTGTTTGGAGAAGGGGGTGGGGCTTCGGGCACCAGAAAGCTGATTGGGTATTTCTAAGACTTTCCTTTTGTTGTGGTTATGAGGGACGCAAACGCTCAGACGCAACGTCCTGTTGCGTATTCGCTCCATCGCACATCCGTGTGCGATAATTCTATCAGAATTTCCTATTACATAAAAAACTGCTGTGTAAATCTGGGGCTTTGCCTGATTTACACAGCAGTTTTATTGAGGTTAAAATTATTCTTAATAGAAATTACTTAGGATTAGATTATATTCCTAAGAATTTCTTTACTTCATTGGTCATCTCGCTTACTTCACATACTGTGTTGTGGAGGACTGGAGCTGTTCTGATTTCTTCGATAGCGTTAGGAACTTTTACTTTAGCAAGTTCGCTTAACTTATCTACAAGTTCAAAGTCACCCATTGAAGCATACTTAGGGTCGATTGCTTCCATTACGCTTCTTGTAAACTTGTATGGGCTTGCTGTTGAAGCTATAACTGTCTTAGTTTCGTCCTTAGTGTCTGCCTTGTACTTGTTATAAACTGTAGCAGCTACTGCTGTATGTGTATCTATAACATATCCACAAGTTTCATATAAATCCTTTATAGTAGCAGCATCTTCCGCCTCTGTAGCATAGTTGCCATAGAAATCTGAAAGCTGTGCTTTCATATCAGCAGTAATCTCATACTTACCTGTTTCTTTAAGTGAAGCCATAAGCTCGCTGTTCTTCTCAGCACTGTTGCCTGCTATTCTATAGATAAGTCTTTCAAGGTTGCTTGAGATAAGAATATCCATAGATGGTGATGTTGTAAGAACGAAATCTCTGTTTCTGTCATACTCACCCGTTGTAAAGAAATCGTATAACACCTTATTCTCATTAGAAGCACATATAAGCTTATTAATAGGAAGTCCCATATTCTTAGCATAAAATGCAGCAAGGATATTACCAAAGTTACCTGTAGGAACTACTGCATTAATCTTTTCACCTGCCTTGATTTCTCCGTTAGCAAGAAGTCTTGCATATGCATATACATAGTATACAATCTGTGGAACAAGACGTCCTATATTGATTGAGTTAGCTGATGAGAACTGGAAGCCGGCATTGTTCATAACCTTTTCAAGTTCCTTATCACCAAATATATTCTTAACACCTGTCTGTGCATCATCAAAGTTACCCTTAATTCCAATTACGTGAGTATTAGCACCCTTCTGTGTAACCATCTGCTTTTCCTGAATAGGGCTTACACCGTTCTTAGGATAGAATACAACAATTCTTGTTCCTGGAACATCTGCAAAACCTGCAAGAGCTGCTTTACCTGTATCTCCTGATGTTGCTGTAAGTATTACTATTTCATTTTTAACATCATTCTTCTTAGCTGATGTTGTAAGTAAGTGTGGTAATATAGATAAAGCCATATCCTTAAATGCAATAGTTGCACCATGGAATAATTCTAAGAAATATGCACCCTCTGCCTTAACTAATGGTGCAATCTCTTCAGTATCAAACTTAGAATCATAAGCTTTGTCAATACAGTTCTTTAACTCTTCTTCTGTAAAGTCATCAAGCATAAGCTTCATAACTTCATAAGCAACTTCCTTATAAGACATCTTTGAAAGTTCTTCTAAGCTCTTATCTAATGAAGGAATAGATTCTGGTACGAATAATCCACCATCTGGAGCAAGTCCCTTTAATATAGCCTGTGAGGCTGTTACTCTTACACTATCATCCCTTGTACTTCTGTAAAATAAACTCATCTCTTATTCCACCTTCTTATTTTATTGGGGTGAATCACAGTCAATCTGATGCATAACCGTCTCCCACATACATATGTACCTGCCAGAACAACATCTGGTAAATGGAACAGCTTTATCATCACTAACCGGATTCCTGTTAAAAATGCTTTAAACAGAAACCATTATACAACAGGAATGATACGAAAAACAATAGGTATATTGAATTATTACTAATTTTATCATATAATTTATAGGATTGATAAATATTAGACAATTTCCGGCTGACAGTAATATATACAATATTATTAAGATAGCAATGTATTTATTATAAAATCAAATTAACATATCACTAATATATGATAGCATAATAATCAAGATACGTTAAAGGAGAACCACAACTTGGCTAAAGGTGTTTACAAGACCAATAAAAAAGACGGCTCTGTATATTACAGGGTTTCAATAACATATAAGAATAAACATATAAGTATCGGAAGTTATGATGATGAAAATACAGCCTCACAGGTTTACTGTACTGCTTGCGATATACTTTTTAAGCCTGATATATATTATGTTAATATTGACCTTCATACTTCATCATACGCCGAATGTCATATTGATTTTCCTTATTCTAAGTTCATAAGTCTTATTAATTTCCGCGACAATGGCATATATATTAAGACACCCATATACCTGTGCAACAAGGCATTTTTGTATTTTCTTGAACCCGGGAATACTCTTATATTTTCCATTGATGACCTTTTCTATTATTCACACCACACAATTATGTGCCGCGGCGGTTATTATTTTGTAAATGATTATGGTATGCAGACAAGCATTTTATCAAGATTTGGAATACGCAGTCATTCCGTTAAAGGAAAAGATTACATTTTCAGGAATAATGACGAACACGATTTCAGATATGAAAATGTGTGTGTAGTCAATAAATATAATGGCGTGAGCCAGATTGTAAAAAACGGACGTATAATGTTCCAGAGCAGAATTCACATTAATGGTGATTTTATAATAGGGACTTATGGGACGGAATATGAGGCAGCTATTGCTTATAATAAGGTAGCTGATATGTTAGAGCCTGTATTTCCGGTAAATTATACAAGGAATTATATTGAGGATATATCGCATATTACTTATGCGGCTGCTTATAATAGTGTGAAGATTTCTAAGAGGGTGATTGAGTATGTTAAGTGGCTGGCGGAGAAAGTGAAATAATTGACAATTGGTTGGTTATAAATTCAATTGACAACAGATAGCTTTTAATTGACAACGGATAGCTTTTAATTGACAACGGATAGCTTTTAATTGACAACGGACGCGGGCGGAATAGCCAATATATCAACATCAGGCACGCTCCCGCTACTCTCAAACGCAGCGGATACTAAGGCGGTAAAGGACACCGCCTAAGTACCGGCGTTTTCAAAGCACCTGACTTTTGATATATTGGCTATTCCGCCCGCTGGGTGTCTATTCATTTAAAGGGTATTTGTCTTATTCACTTGGCTTCTTAATAGATAACAGATATAGCAGATATAACAAAATTACATTGTAATTATTTCAACTGGTGTAATTGTGTTATATCTGTTATTTTTATTCCTATATTCTATATTGCAATACTATATTATAACCAGCTAATCTGTGCAATCTACCTACTGTGAACTACAATCGCCAGCAATTAACTATCCCCTTCAGCCTAGAATGTCAGAACTCAATCCATACAGAATATATTCTATAATCTATATTCCCACGACTACACCTATACCCGCCCAACATACAATGTGCAACGGGCTCTTGTCACTAAACTATATGCATCTATCTTATGGGCAAATACATATCATAGGACATACAGATTGCTCTTACCACTAAACAATCTACATCTATCTTCTGCCAGCCAGATATGCTTACAGAGCTTGCAAAACACTTTTACTAAACAATCTACATCTATCTTCTGCCAGCACACAGAAATACAACGAAATAGCGGCTATATATCGTTAATCAGGTACTTTGAAAACGCCGGTACTTAGGTGCTGTCCTTTAGCACCTTAGTATCCGCTGCGTTTGAGAGTAGCGGGAGCGTGCCTGATGTTGATATATAGCCGCTATTTTGTTGTATTTCGTCCGTCTGCCACAAAGCTCAATAGAATTAGAATTATTGTCCATTAAGCAGCACCGGTGTGTAATGCATTTTTTATTTATTATTGATATAATTCACAAGTCCCTCAGCCTTTATGATTTTCTGCATAAATTCTGGGAATGCCTGTCCCTGGAATGTCTGTCCTGTTGTCTTATCTGTGATAACGCCGCTGTCAAAGTCGATAGCTACATCATCGCCTGCATTGATAGCCTTAGCTGCTTCTGGACACTCTATAATAGGAAGTCCGATGTTAATTGAATTTCTGTAGAATATTCTCGCAAATGTCTCTGCAATAACACAGCTTACACCTGCTGCCTTAATAGCTATAGGTGCGTGCTCTCTTGATGAACCACATCCAAAGTTCTTATTAGCAACAATTATGTCGCCTTTATTAACATTTTTCACAAAATCCTTATCGATATCTTCCATACAGTGAGTAGCAAGCTCTGCTGGGTCTGAAGAATTAAGATATCTTGCAGGAATAATAACGTCTGTATCTACATTATCGCCGAATTTAAAAACTCTTCCTTCTGCTTTCATATACTCCTCATTTCCTGTGTATTCGTACACATTTATAATTCATAATAATTATGTATCTTCTAAATATATTCAGTGTGCTGATTACAATATATTATAAACCAAGGTCAGATGGCTGGCTTATCTTGCCTGTAACTGCACTTGCTGCTGCAACAGCAGGGCTTGCAAGATATATTTCTGAATCAACGTGTCCCATACGTCCAACAAAGTTTCTGTTAGTTGTTGATACACATCTCTCGCCTTCTGCAAGGATACCCATATATCCACCAAGACATGGTCCGCAGGTTGGTGTGCTGACAACTGCTCCTGCTTTAATAAATGTCTGTACAAGACCTTCTTCTATAGCCTGCATATATATTTTCTGTGTAGCTGGGATAACGATTACTCTTAAGCCCTTTGCTACCTTTCTGCCTTCTAATATCTTAGCGGCACATCTTAAATCATCAATACGTCCATTAGTACATGAACCGATAACTACCTGATCAATCTTGATATCATCTATAGAATCAACTGTGTGTGTATTCTCTGGAAGATGTGGGAATGCTACTGTTGACTTAATTGTGCTAAGGTCAATATCAATCACCTGATCGTATTCTGCATCGTCATCTGCTGTATATTCAACAAATGGTCTCTTAGAATGTTCCTTCATATACTCTCTTGCAAGATCATCAACAGGGAATATTCCGTTCTTTCCACCTGCCTCTATAGCCATATTGGCAATAGTAAATCTATCATCCATAGTAAGTGTAGATACTCCCGGACCAGCAAATTCCATAGACTTATAAAGAGCTCCGTCAACACCTATCATTCCGATAATATGAAGAATCACATCTTTACCGCTTACCCAAGGGTTAAGCTTTCCTGTAAGATTGAACTTAATAGCTGATGGTACTTTAAACCAGGCCTTACCTGTTGCCATACCTGCTGCCATATCTGTTGAACCTACACCAGTTGAGAATGCACCAAGTGCACCATATGTACATGTATGTGAATCAGCACCGATAATAACATCGCCAGCTACTGTAAGTCCCTGCTCTGGTAAAAGAGCGTGCTCAATACCCATCTGTCCTACTTCAAAGTAGTTAGTAATATCATGCTTTGCTGCGAATTCTCTTACACATTTGCAGTGCTCTGCTGACTTAATATCCTTATTAGGCACAAAATGATCTGGAACAAGTGCAATCTTATCCTTATCAAATACTGTCTTAACAGTCATCTTATCCATTTCATGAATGGCAACTGGAGATGTAATATCATTACCAAGTACGAGGTCTAAGTCCGCCTCAATTAATTGTCCTGCTTTAACTTCAGAAAGACCTGCGTGAGCCGCAAGAATCTTCTGTGTCATTGTCATTCCCATTATAAATCCTCCTTTATCCGCGAAGTATATACTTATATATTTAACGCTTAATCTTATTTATTTTACAGTATATTCCATACATTTGCAAGATATCTGAATTCTATACGTTTTTATGTTTTATAAGCATAAAATTTTTACATATTTCATCATATCTGGTACATTTTACACTTTTCATCATAATATATACATTTTATATATTACTTTAACTCATATGAAAAATGTATATTATCATCTTTAACAGAAACTTCTGCATATGCACCGCTTATTACAGGCATTGCTGGTGGAAGATGCCCCAGATCTGCATCCATAATTACCGGAACATTGTATCTTCCTGCTGTTTTAATAATAGCACTGTACTGGTCAAGTCCCATCATTTCCTGTCCATATACAAGTGGCCTTCCAATTACAAATGCCTTAACATTCTCAAACCAGCCAGCATTGTCCATCTGCCACATAGCCCTTCTTATTGAAAATACATTAAGGTCGCAGCTTTCAAGAAACCATATAATGCCATCATCGCTGTATTTACTATTAAATTCCTTAACTTTGTCGTATTTAGTTCCTAAAAGGTTGACAAGGCAGTCCATACATCCGCCTATAAGCCTGCCTGATGCCTTTATATTATTAAAGCTTTCTGAACTATTATCAAGCTTCTTATCTCCTATATAAGCTGTAAGCACCTTTTTCTCAGTAAGGTTATACGCTGGCGTGGGATTGTCCTCTGTCTTTAAAGACTCCTTTTCCCACATATCATAACCACTTATATTAAGCTTTTCTCCCGTCAGCACGCCGATTGCATCAAGCTGGGAATTATGAAGCTTGTCTACACCAAATGCCGCCGCACAAGGTCCATATACGCTTGCAGTATCAGCTATTGTATTAAGCAGAAATGTAAAATTCGTATTGTCTGAATATCCCATAAACCACTTAGGTTCTGCTTTAACAATCTTATCCCAGTCAACATAACCAAGAATTTCACACATAAGCTCACCTCCGCCGCATGATATTAATGCATCAGACTTGTCAGATGTGTACATATCAGTAAGCTCCTGTCCACAAAGCTCTGGCGTATTGCTTATTCCTATTCCATTTGCCTCATATACATTAGGACCATTAACTATTCCATAACCTAGATTTTTAAATCTCTCCTGTGCCTTTTTAAAACCTGTAATATAAGGCTCCGTTGCACAGCCAAATGATGGTGCAACGAAGCCTATATTTCCATTACAGGCAAGAAAATGCGGATACCTCATATTCTTCTCCCTTAATTATAAATACTTCTTAACTTTATTAATCGCGTTGGCTTTTATAACCGCCTCACAATTCTCCTTAACCCATATAACTCTCTGCTCTTTCTCTGAGTCAAGGCGTGCATACTCGCTTATAACATTACATATTGAGTTATAGCGTTCCCTGGCACATCTTCCCTTCTCAAGCACAAGATAATACCGGTTGTCCTTCTTATATATTCCATTGGCAACTCCCCATACCTTAGGGCATACCATACACATATCTTCAAAGTCCTCAAAGCTGTCAAGAATATATACGCCATAGCCTACAGTCACAACATCACTGACCTTTGGCTTATTATCTTTCGCTTTCTTAGCTTCTTTTATAAATTTCTCTGCCTCAGGTATGTCTTTCATCTGGTCAAATATATCCTTCAACTTATCAAATGCAGCGAACTCCGGAGCTTTAAGATCCTCACCGCCATTCTTTATAACATTACTCTCACTCTTTGACCTGTCACCTAAAGCTTTTGCAGCTCTCTCGCCTGCCTGCTTTAACATATTACCAAAATCTTCCTTTCCTGATGATACAGTAAGAAGGATTGAATGGTCTGGCTGTGGTGCAAGCTGTAATGACATAACGCCGCCACCAAGTTCAACTCCTATATTCTTATGTGCTTCGTCCATAATAACTTCCAACAGATTATGTATCTTTTCTGTGTCATTTCTAAAGAAATCATCAAGTGTTATATTATTATATTCAAGATCCTCTTCGTATAACAGGCATTGAAACTTGTCTTCATTTATCTTCTTAAATTCCATAAATTACCATTCCCATCTAGTCTATATATAATTCAACATTTTAATAATAACATATCTGTCAATATTAATCACGCTAATTTATGCAAAATCTGTCTTACAAGTTTATCCATCATTCTCTCAATATATACATCTTCGCCTTTCACCTCACATCGGAAGCTCTTATCACCCCTGTATATATTGGCTGCAATAACAGCATTTTTACCATTAAATGATACAATCACCTTTGCATCATCTACCATTCCGTAAGACTTAATCCGCCCTATTAATGCACTTTCAATATCTATTATCTTTATAGTCTGCTCATCGCTTGCCTTACCTATAATACTGCATATTTCCTCATCATCAGCAGTAAGTATTGCAGACACTGCCTCCCCTGTATCCGGTATATATATATTATTCTCCACATAATTATAATCACAGCCTCTTATGTGGTTGAGCCTTAACATTCTTATATTATCGCTTCCTGCAAATACCCCATCACACTCATTTTCCATAAGCATATCAATGCAGTCCTCTATTGTATCTAAAAGCTGGCAACTGGTATTATCATAAATGTATCTGCACCTTTTAAGCTTATCGTAATTGTCCGTATAAAGCTTTACTTTATTATCTGTATCAGCACTTCTTCGTTTCTTCTTAGTTATAAGCACAGCCCTTGTGTCCCGCCTTTTTGTTATTGCACTAAGTGTGACACCTTGTTTTAATATTTCAGACATATCATTAGCAAAAAGTTCATTAAGACCTGTAACTCCCACATCTATATAACCTGCTGATATTGCATCAGATACAGCTACTGACCACGGCACAACATCATTCATATTACATAATACATTTTCAGGCACCCCTGCTATTCCTGATGTATTAAAATGCCTGCCACCGCCTATATCAAACTTAGTAAAGCTCACATCCTTGTGTACCTTTTTAATATGGCTTATGACAAGCTCTGTCTGGGCATTTATTATTTCGTTATTACATATTCCAACTCTCAGCCTCATTTTACTAATATCTTCTTTCCTTATATCCATTTATCTATTAAAAATATCTATTCTAATTAAATGTATCTATTTAAACGTGCCATTTTGCATCTTTTCTTGAAAGTATGTGCATAATATGTTATTTTACCATATGGTAAAAACAATATAAACATTAAATATATACAGATTGGAGATTAATAATGAAACTGCTACTTAAATCTGCTGTCATTGCATTTTCCGCCATCGGAATAGTGTTGTCTTCACACACCATTTCCTATGCGGCAGACAGCAGTACTGCTAATATTGCAAATGCACCGGACATCACATCTGGAAATTCTGCCACAACTGACAATGATACAGCACATAATATAGGCATAACCGTATCCGTTAATAATAATGGCAGTGTATCTGATTACACTAAGAATTTAACAGACGGCTCATATGACACAACTATTAATCTCGTCCCTAATGCCACAGTAAATGTCAAAGCAGATGAGAACATTTATGGGCTTTACATCATATGGAGCAGTGAAGTCACTAATTATACGATTACTTATAACAGCCAGACTGTTAAGTGTGGAGAAAATGGATTTCTTCACGACTATATGGATATCAAAGACGGAAGCCGTGATATTACAATAAATGTACCAGAGGGTATGCAGATATCAGACATATACGCATATTCCAGGGGAAATCTTCCTGACAATGTGCAAAGATGGGAAGCACCTCTGTATGGAATGACAGATATTCTTGTATTCTCAACACACGCTGATGATGAGATATTATTCTTAGGTGGAGTTCTTACTAACTATGGCGGTGAGCAAAATCTTAATGTACAGATTGCCTATATGTGCGATTTCTTTCTCACTGAACCTGTAAGACAGCACGAGGAACTTGATGGTCTGTGGGAATGTGGAATTAAGAATTATCCTGTTAAAGGAACATTTGAGGACTTATACTCCTTAAGCCTTGAAAAAGCCAAATCACAGTATGTATATGATGATATTATCTCATATTCAACAGAATGTATAAGAAAGTTCAAGCCTTTAGTATGTGTATCACAGGATTTCAATGGTGAATATGGACACGGCGGACACCGTATATATGCCGCCGCAATACAGGAAGCATTAGAAGCTTCCAATAACGCTGATATGTATCCTGATTCTGCTTCCAAGTATGGCTTATGGGACGTTCCAAAGGCCTATTATCATCTTTATGGTGATAATACAATAACTCTTGATGTAGATACACCGCTTGATAAGCTTGGCAGCCGCACTTCTGTACAGGTATTACAGGACGCTTTCAAAAAACATGTATCACAGATATCTTATTCATTTAATATGCTTGACAGCGGTTATGCAATAACCTTTAATGGACAATTCGATACACGTTCATTCGGACTTTACAGAACTCTTGTCGGCTTGGATACAACTAATAATATGATGGAAAATGTTACACCTTACAAAGAACAGGCTGCTACCAAGACGGACGAACCTATAGATGTTGAATTCGGCATTGACCAAGAAGATACTGCCGATAATGCCGCAAACACCAAGCCTGATATCAAACAATCAGCAATTACAATAATTGCTATTATTATAATCGGAGTTGTTATTATAGCCCAGGCATATAGAACCAGGAATTTATATAAGAAAAAATATGATGAGAACAAGGACGAATTCGAGAATAAGCAGTAAGCCATCAGAATTCCCTATTACATAAAAATACCCCTCCTTAGCAATACAGTAAGGAGGGGTTATATTCTGCTTATAATTATTAGTTGTTGATAAGCTTGTCTGATTCGTTGTTCCAGCTATAAAGCTTTCTTATCTCTGCACCAACCTGCTCTGATGGATGCTCTGATGCAAGCTTTCTCATAGCCTTGAAGTGAACCTGTCCGCCAGCTTCACTCATATCAAGTAAGAATTCCTTAGCAAATGTACCATCCTGGATATCTGAAAGAATCTTCTTCATAGCCTTCTTTGTATCCTCTGTGATGATCTTAGGACCTGTTATGTAATCACCATATTCAGCTGTGTTAGAGATAGAATATCTCATACCTGCAAAGCCTGACTGGTAGATAAGATCTACGATAAGCTTCATCTCATGGATACATTCAAAGTATGCGTTACGTGGATCATAACCAGCTTCGCAAAGTGTTTCAAAACCAGCCTGCATAAGTGCACATACACCACCACAAAGAACTGCCTGCTCACCAAAGAGGTCTGTTTCTGTCTCTGTTCTGAATGTTGTCTCAAGAAGACCTGCTCTTGCTCCACCAATACCAAGACCATAAGCAAGTGCCATATCAAGAGCCTTACCTGTCTCATCCTGTTCTACAGCTACAAGACAAGGAGTTCCCTTACCAGCCTGATATTCAGAACGTACTGTATGTCCAGGTGCCTTAGGAGCGATCATAGTAACATCAACGCCCTTAGGAGCCTTAATTAAACCGAAGTGAATATTGAAACCGTGAGCAAACATAAGCATATTGCCTGGTTCAAGGTTTGGTTCAATATCTTCCTTATATAATTTAGCCTGCTTCTCATCGTTGATAAGAATCATAATAATATCAGCTTTCTTAGCTGCCTCTGCTGCTGTGAATACTTCAAAGCCCTGCTCTTCAGCTCTCTTCCATGACTTTGATCCTTCATAAAGACCGATAATTACGTGGCATCCTGAATCCTTTAAGTTTAATGCATGTGCATGTCCCTGGCTGCCATAACCGATGATTGCGATTGTCTTTCCATCAAGTAATGATAAATTACAATCTGACTGATAATAAATCTTAGCCTCTGCCATCTTACAAATACCTCCGAATGTAATAAATAATTTATTTTAAATTTGCAGCACCACGAGCAAGTCCAGTTATTCCAGTTCTTGCGAGTTCTGTAATTTTAAAACCATCAAGTAATGCGATAAATGAATCTATCTTGCTCTGGCTTCCTGTAAGCGAAATAATAAGAGAATTCTTAGCAACATCTACTATATTAGCCCTGTATATATCTGCCATAGTTGTTATCTGCTGTCTTTCCTCTCTTGTACATAATACCTTGATAAGAACAAGTTCCCTGCATACAGATTCATCATGAGGAAGTTCTACGATTTCCTTTACATCAATAAGCTTAGCAAGCTGCTTTTCAATCTGCTCAAGAATATCATCATCACCTGTTACTGTTATTGTCATTCTTGAAAGCTTAGGGTCAAGTGTCTCACCAACTGTAAGACTGTCAATATTATAGCCTCTTCGACTGAATAAGCCTGCTACACGGCTAAGAACACCTGATGAATTGTCTACTAGAATTGAAAATACTGCTCTTCTCATATCTCTTTCCTCCATACTGCCAATATATGACAGTCATCTAAAATCACACATTATTGTAGCAACTGCCAGCTTTATTGTCAACAAAAAGCACATTAGCTCTTAATTTTTTTACATCTTCCTCATCGTGTGTGGATATTATCACAATACGATTATTGATATTATTCATTATATAATTAATAACATTATCTTTGGTAACTTCATCAAGACCTGCAAATGGCTCGTCCATAATAACTATATCCGATTCAGCCATCACTGCCCTTACAATCTCAACACGCCTCTTCATGCCACCGCTTAATTCACTACAAGGCTTATCTAGTGCCTCTTTGTCAAGAAGCTTTAAAAGCTCGCCCTTCACAGCAAAAGCCACGTCTTTGGCAGAATTCTTCTTATTCTTCTTTAGCACCATTTTTACATTAATCACTGGTGACAGGTGTTCTATAAGCCTGCAATCCTGAAATACTGCTGAAAACCTTGGCTTAACACTTTGTCCATTATCATTAACGAATTCCACTATGCCTTTATCCGCTTTAACAACTCCCATTATAATATTAAGGAGTGTAGTCTTTCCAGCTCCTGATTGTCCCCTGATACAGATTATCTTAGATGAAGTAAATTCTGCATTAGCATTAGCAAGGACTGTGATGTCATTGTACTTCTTTGATATATCTGATAATTTTAATGTTTTCATATTTTTACCAATTTAATAATTTTATATATGCTGTATGCACTTATATAGCATCTTCGCAAGCCATATTATACATTTTTCTATAACAAGGCTCACCACAATTACAACTATGCTCCACGAGAATAACTCAGCAGATAAAAGATACATTTTGGCATAGTACATCTGCGTACCGATTGTCCCTGTCACAAGCCCTATTATCTCTGCCGATATTCCAGCTTTAAAGCACATTCCGGCTGCCACCTTTAACTGTGCTGTAATATACGGATATACACCTGTAAGATATACATATCTGAATGTGTTAAATGCAGTCATATCATATACTCTGGCAAGTTCTATCTGCTTGTTATCTGTATTATCAATGCCTTCTTTTACGCCTGTCGTAATCATTGGTATTACAACCATTGCACTGATAATAAATGTAACATTTTTAGAACCCCACCACATAAGCACAAGTATTATAAATGCCGCAACCGGAAGGGATTTCATTAACTGTACGGCAATGCCGAGCCACTCCTTTAAAAAATCAAACCGTGCAGACAATATTCCTGCACATATTCCAATCAGACAGCCAGCAAGCATACCCGACATAATATGCATAACACTTAAATACAGTATCCCATAGAACTGCCTTGTAACAAGCATACCCGCCAGTGTCCTTAATACAGTAACAGGACTTGCAAGCAAAAGCTCAAGTCCTGTCATCACACTGGCAATCTGCCATATTATCAGCCACAAAGATACTGCCGCCAGCCTTTTTATAAGCTTATTAATCTTATCCGGCTTCATTACCCTTATCCTTCTTATCAGCTTTACTCACAAGCACCTTCTGAATCATCTTATTGCCAACAGATAATATGCGGAATATATATCCCCCACACTCTGTTTCAAACTCTTCATTCTCATCAGGAATCTTACCAAGCTTATATATAAGATATCCATTGATAGTATCAATATCTTCACAGTCAAACTTAATATCAAGCTTCTCTTCAATATCTTCAAGAGGTGTCTGGCCGTCCATCTCGTAACTTCCATCAGAAAGCTGTCTTATCTGCTCCTCTTCCTCGTCATATTCATCAAAAATATTACCTACTATCTCTTCAAGTATATCTTCCATTGTAATAATTCCTGTTGTCTGTCCATACTCATCAACAACAACAGCAAAATGATTCTTCTTTGACTGCATTTCCTTAAACAATACACTTATGCTTCTTGTCTCTGGAATACAGAATGGGTCAAACATAACCTGATTTTTAACCTGATAAAGCTTCTTATCCTTATCACTGCCTTTAACGTATACCTTCAGAAGATCTCTGATATGTAATATGCCAATTATGTTATCAATATCATCATCATATACAGGATATCTTGAGTAGCTTTCTTCCATCACTATATCAAATGCCTCTTTAACTGTAAGTGAGGCATCAAGTGCTACTATGTTCTTCCTGTGGGTCATAACATCTGATGCCTGCTTCTCGGCAAATTCAAATATATTGCCAATCATCTCAGCTTCATTCTCAGCTATAACTCCCTGTTCATGGCTTTCATTAACCATATCCATAATCTCTTCTGTTACATCTTCGTCGCGTTTTCCTTTAGTAAGCTTCTTAAATAAGCCAGAAAACAATCCTTGGTTCCCATCCGCGGGATGACCATCATTCATAGTTATATCCATTTCCTTTCGTTATTTAGATAATTATATTATTATATAATTATTCCCTATAGAATACCATATATTCTATTATATCGTCAATCTTGTTTCAGGTTCATCTCAAGACTAACCCTCAATGCCTTGTCAACCTGATTAATTATCTCATTATCAAGATGACATACTTTATCTTTGAGTCTTTTCTTGTCTATTGTTCTTAACTGTTCCAGCAATATAACTGAATCTTTTACGATATCGTAATGACACGCATCAATCTCAACGTGCGTTGGCAGCTTAGCTTTATTCATCTTGGATGTTATAGCTGCACATATAACTGTCGGACTATGCCTGTTGCCTGTATCATTCTGAATTATAAGAACAGGTCTTATACCTCCCTGTTCAGAACCTACCACAGGTCTTAAATCTGCATAAAATATATCCCCACGTTTAATTACCACTTATATCACACTCCCAAAGCATTTACTTAATTGTTTATACTCAAAGTATTGCCAAGGTTTCTGACGTGTATTCAATTATTTTGCAGGTTTGTTATTTAATAATTTTATGAAAATGCTGTATATTACACTACTTCTTAATCTGTTATTAACTTCCAGTTCTCATGAAAATAATCATGACTTCCAATATATTGTCCATTAAGATAATAATTTCTTGGAATTCTCTTGCCAAGGTCACACACAAATTCATAATTAAATGTTCCTGCTAAAGCAGCAATCTCTTCAACTGTAATCTCTGCATCCTTGTCTTTTCCTACTAATGTTACAACATCACCACGATTTACAGGACCTATATCTGTAACATCTACCATCATCTGGTCCATACATACCCTTCCTGTTATAGGAGCTTTCTTACCATTAATAAGCACATATCCCTTTGATGATAATGACCTTGGATATCCATCGCCATATCCCACTGTTACAGTTGCAAGCACTGTTTCTCTCTTAGTTTCAAATGTTCCGCCGTAACCTATCTTTTCTCCTGCTGGAACTGTCTTTACCATAGCTACATGGCTTTTGAGCTGTAGTGCTGGTTTCAGTGCTACTGCTGACTTATCCACTTCATCTGATGGATACATACCATATAAAGCAATTCCAAGTCGCACCATTCCATGATTAGCCTG
The DNA here is from genome assembly GCF_040096425.1 of Lachnospira sp. CLA-JM-H23. Taxonomy (NCBI): domain Bacteria; kingdom Bacillati; phylum Bacillota; class Clostridia; order Lachnospirales; family Lachnospiraceae; genus Lachnospira; species Lachnospira sp. CLA-JM-H23. Next base: position 150,568 of record NZ_JBBMET010000005.1, on the reverse strand, counting down.
TGGCATATCTATAATAGCTGCACTGTTGGATACATGCTTTATCTCAAATGATATACCTTCTTTCTTCAACGCATCATCAAAAGCATCATACTTTGCAATCTGTCTTAATGCAGCGGTCTTATCCTTCTCATCAGCAGTTGCAAGATGTGTAAACAGGCCTCTTGCATTGAGTGCCTTTAAATTCTTTATCTTTTTAACTATCTCAACACCACTTTCATCTGGCTCAAGACCTATTCTTCTCATTCCGGTATCAACCTTGATATGGCAGAAAGCTACCTTTCCAAGCCTTAAGGCAACATCATTAAGTGCCTTGGCTGTCTCATAGTCAAATACTGTTGCATCTATTTCATTCTTAACCAATGCCTCATATTCCTCAGGCTCAACATAGCCTAATATAAGTATTGGCTTATTAATTCCATTTTCTCTTAAATTAACAGCTTCATCCAGCGTAGCAACTGCATATCCATATACTAAATCTCTTACTGCCTTGGATACAGCCACATCTCCGTGTCCATAGCCATCTGCTTTAACAACTGCAAGTGCCTTTGTTGAAGGTTCTGTCTTGCTCATAAGCTCAATACAATTAGCCCTGATTGCATCCAGATCTACATCTGCATATACTCTGTAATACTTACTCATTATTCACCTCTTGCTTTTATAAGCACATTTTTTATATTGTCAATAATATCGCCCGCAACCATAGAATACTTACCATTACTTAAGGCAGCTTCATCTCCTGCACAGCCGTGTATATATACGCCAAGTGCTGAAGCTTCAAAAGTAGTAAGTCCCTGTGCCATAAGTCCTGTTATTATGCCTGAAAGCACATCTCCCGAACCTCCTGTTGCCATTCCATCATTGCCTGACATATTAATATACACTCTTTCTCCATCAGAAACAATAGTTCTTGCATCTTTTAATACACATACGCAATTATGTTCTCTTGAATATGTTCTTGCTGTATCTATAGGATTATTCTTTATCACCGCAATATCAAGTCCTGTAAGACGTGACATTTCTCCTATGTGTGGTGTAACGACAACATTCTTATCTGACATATCATCTTTATATGAAGCATTACCACTATTGCCGCCAGCTTCATAGTCTACATCATCATTACTGCCATCAAGTTCAATTTTATATTGGGCGATTATATTAAGGGCATCTGCATCATACAGCTTTTTAATATTCTTCTTTGCTGACACACTTCTTACAAGCTTTACTGCACTTTCTTCCATAGACAGCCCCGGACCTATGCACACAACATCTGCCCAGCAGATACATTTATCCACTAATGTCTCTGTATTCTTAACAAAATCTCCACATTCCTCATCAGTATCATATGTATCAACAATACATTCCATATTGCCCGTTATAACTGCTGTACGGTTGCTTATATGCGTAAGGGTTCTTACAAGCCCTGCACCTATACGTGCCGCCGCTCTTGAACTTAATACTGCTGCACCTCCATAAAGCCTTGAACCAGCTATTACAAGTGCCTTTCCAAATGTTCCTTTATTGCCATCAGGCTTTCTTAGCGGAAGCATATCAGATATATCACTATAATCATATGTGAAAATATCCCTTGTCATATCCGGATATTGTGCAAAACCTATATCTTTTCTTATAATCTTCCCACAATATGAAGCTGCTGGATATAATATATGTCCGATTTTTTCAAATCCGAAGGTAACTGTTATATCAGCATTAACCGCAGATCCCATAACCACACCTGTCGATGCACTTATACCTGATGGTATGTCAACAGCCACAACAAGCCTGTTTCCATTATTGTCGCTATTCTGTGTATACTGCGAATGCACTGATGTACTGCATTTATTAATTGTATCTACTACTATTCTGGCCTCTCCTGCCAGTTCTCTTGATAAGCCATTGCCAAATAAGGCATCTACAATAACCCCATATTTAGAAAAATCCGGGCTATTAATACATTCTATGCCCAGATTCTTTATTATGTTCAATTGTATATCGAATTCTTTGGTAGAAGCGTGTGAGTTAATTATATACACATCCACATTGTAGCCCTTAAGATAAAGCTGTCTTGCCACCGCAAGTCCATCTGCCCCATTATTGCCACGTCCACATACGCATATAATGTCTGTATGTATATTTCCTTTAACCTTGCTTTCAATAGCTTCTGTCACTGAGAGTGCGGCTCTTTCCATAAGCACAACTGATGGTATACCAAGAGTATTAATTGAATAAGAATCCACATTCTTCATAGAAGCCGCATCTAATACATATCTCATTCCTGCTTATCTCCTACATTGCCTTCATTAATTCTGTCAACTGCACTACAATTCTCAGGTCCGATAATATCGTGTATAAGAGAATACATATTATTATTAACAGTTTCTTTATCCTGTTTTATAAGAATATTCTTCTTAAGCTTGACTCTTGTAGCATTAATCCACTTATCAAGTACCTCTATATCCTCTGTATTGGCATTCATTCTGTCATAGCAGGCTTTAAGTGTCTCTGTAAGAAGCTTCTCGTTAGCCCTTGCCAATTCTCTTGGTACTTCTAAGAGTTCATCTTCAAGCGAAGCTATCTTGTCATTAGACTCCTGTATAAGTCTTTGGTTCTGGCTCATACGCTTCTGCTTCTGCCTACTTGAATCATCATCTTCCATATTCTCAACAACATCATTGATAAGCTGCTTTTTAAGCTTCTTGATGTCTTTAATGTCATTATTAATTCTTCCCTGCTTCTTAAGCAGTTCATTAACCTGTTTCTCCCAATACGCAATCTCATCTGTCTTATTCTTCTCGTTAATAAGGTGATACCATCGCTCATCAAGCGTAAGAATCGGAATATTCTTAAATACATCACTATTCTTTAACAATTCATAAGTTATCTTAGACACCATCAATTCCCCCTTTGGATTTAATATCTTTATGAGTGCTTATTGGCAATTGTGTAAGAAAGTCTCATAAGGCTTTCTGATAAATGTACATTCTCAACTATTACGTCATCTGGCAGATTAAGATCTGTATGTGCGAAATTCCATATAGCCTTAATTCCTGCATCTGCAACCTGCTTTCCGATTTCCTTAGCCGCCTGCTTTGGTATTGTCAGTGCAACTATCTCTATATCGTTCTTATGTATAAAATCGGCAAGTTGATCCATCATCATTATATCTATTCCGTGAATGCTTTCACCTTTAAGCTCTGGATTGTTATCAAATACGCCGCATATAACAAAACCACGCTTCTCAAAGTCTGTATAATTAACAATAGCACGTCCAAGGTTACCAGCACCTATTATTATCATATTATGCTTCCTGTCTATTCCAAGTATCTTGCCTATCTCATCATAAAGATACTTCACATTATATCCATATCCCTGCTGTCCAAAACCTCCGAAATTATTGAGGTCCTGTCTTATCTGTGATGCTGTAACTTTCATTCTCACACTTAAATCTTTAGATGAAATCCTCTGAACACCACTTTCTATAAGTTCGCCCAGATATCTGTAATATCTTGGCAATCTTCTTATAACAGCCGATGAAATCTTCTTATTCTCTTCCATAACATTCTCCATTCCTGTGCAATACTGCTACGAAAAGGAGATGGGAAACCTGTAATTACCAGCTTCCCATCAGCCTTCAAAATTAATGTTAATTATATAACTATTTTGCTAAAAAGTAAAGAAATGTACTCTATCCAAGCACTCTCTTAGCAATATCCACAGACTCCTTTGCATCCTTTGAATAGAAATCCGCATGTATTTCCTTAGCATATTCAGGAGTAAGCACTGCTCCTCCTACCATAACCTTACAATCAAGATTGTTCTTATGTATAAGTTCTATTGTCTTTTTCATTGAAACAAGTGTTGTTGTCATAAGTGCTGACAGACCACAAAGCTTCGCACCATTTTCTTTAATCGCATCTACAACAACCTGATATTCAACATCCTTTCCAAGATCAATAACCTCATAACCATAATTCTCAAGAAGTACCTTTACGATATTCTTTCCAATATCGTGGACATCTCCCTTAACCGTCGCAATAACAATCTTTCCCTTGCTTACAGGTGCATTATTGCTCATAATCATATGTTTTCTTATAACCTCAAACGCTCCCTGTGCAACGCCAGCCGCCATTATAAGCTGTGGCAGGAATAATGTTCCCTTCTCGAACTCCTCACCTATCTTATCAAGTGCAGGAATCAAGGCATTATTAACAATGTCCATAGAATCCATACCTGCAAGAAGTTCTTCTGTTATTGCTGCACCTTCATTTTTTAGACCTTTCTCTACTGCATAGAATAAGTCATCACAGGTATAACTGCCCTTCTTATCCTTAAGATTAACACTTCCACCTGCCTGTGCTGTCTGACCACCCTGTACTGCATTTGCCGCTGTATTCATTGGATTAATCTTGCTTATATTAGGCATTGAAGCATAAGCCTTAATATAATCAACAGAATTCTTATCTATATTGGCAAGAAGCTTATATGCCCTTACTGCCCCCATCATCTCATATATGTTAGGGTTAATAATCGCAAGATCAAGACCATTCTGCATAGCCATTGTTAAGAAAATGTGATTGACAAGCACTCTGTTAGGAAGTCCGAAAGATATATTCGATACACCAAGCACCGTCCTTAAGCCAAGAGTATGCTTAACCTCATAAAGTGCATTAAGCGTTTCCATTACCCCCTCCTGTTCGGCTGAGGCTGTAAGTGTAAGACAGTCTATATATATATCCTCTTTAGGAATTCCTATAGCTATTGCCCTGTCCATAATCTTTCTTGCTATGGCAACTCTGTCTTCTGCTTTCTTAGGAATACCATCTTTATCAAGAGCAAGGCCAATTACTGCCGCACCATATTTTTTAACTATTGGCAGAATGTTATTAAGAGAGTCTTCTTCTCCATTAACTGAATTGACAATCGGCTTACCATTATATACTCTTAATGCAGCATCAAGAACCTCAGGTATAGTTGAGTCAAGCTGGAGAGGCACATCCACAACTGACTGAAGTGCTTTCACAGTATCAACCATCATCTGTCTTTCATCAATTCCCGGAAGTCCTACATTGACATCAAGAATATCAGCACCCGCACCTGTCTGTTCTAATGCCTGTCCAAGTATATAATCCATATCATTATCTAAGAGTGCCTGCTTAAATACCTTTTTACCTGTTGGGTTAATTCTCTCTCCTACAACTCTTGGCTGGTCAACTATAACTGTGCTTGTAGCTGAGCATACAGCCGATGGTATTTTCACTGGCTCTTTTGCTAAATTGCCTTCTTTATGTAACATATCTGATAAGCACTTTATGAATTCAGGAGTTGTTCCACAACAACCACCGAATATTTTAATGCCATACTTTCTTAAATCCTTCATAAATTCAGCAAACTGCTCTGCTGTCACATTATATTCATTAGTAACAGGGTCGGGAAGTCCTGCATTAGGCTTTACTATAACCGGAAGATTAGTCCAGCCTGTAAGTTCCTTAATAACCGGCTCAAGTTCCTTAGGTCCAAGTGAACAGTTGACACCTAAGGCATCAACTCCAAGTCCTGATATTGTAAGTGCAAATGAAGATATCTGACATCCTGTAAATGTACGCATATTTTCTTCAAATGTCATAGTCGTCATTATTGGAAGCTGGCTATTCTCCTTTGCTGCAAGCACTGCCGCTTTCACATCTAACAGATCTGTCATTGTCTCAAATACAACAAGATCTGCACCTGCCGCTTCACCAGCCTTGACTATCTCAGCATACATCTCATAAGCTTCCTCAAAGCTTAATGTACCTGTTGGCTCTAGAAGCTGTCCTATAGGTCCTACATCAAGTGCTACAAGTGCTCGTGGATTCACATTGGCACACGCCTTCTTTGCATTTTTAATTCCCGCTGTTACAAGTTCATCAACTGAATGCCCACATTCTTCAAGCTTATATCTGTTGCCACCAAATGTATTGGCATATATTATGTCTGCACCTGCCTTTAGATACTGCTCGTGTATGGAAATGAGAAGTTCCGGTTCTGTAATATTAAGCATCTCTGGTGTTTCACCCATCTTCATTCCTGCCGCCTGAAGCATAGTACCCATTCCACCATCAAGAATCACATAATCCTTTTGTAAAAGTTCTTTTAATTTATTCATTACAATGTCCTCCTGCTTCCCTGAATCTGCATGTACCTTTAAGGTTACACGACATACAGCCTTTTTTCTTTGAACTGACCTCTCCGGTTGTAAGCCCAATAACTGCTGTTACAGACTTGGTTGGTGTCATCATATCAGTCTTTCCTATATTAAGCCCTATAAGCTTAGGTGCATTTAGTATTTTTAAGAATTCGCCCTGCTGTGACAAAGGCAGATCACCATATCCTATTCCAAACCTGAATGTCTGGTTATACTCTGGAAGTTCCTCTTTAATAACAGCCTCAACCTTATCACATACCTGTTCAATTGCTGCACTTGCCATACTGTCTGATATTACAGCCTTGGCAAGGTCTGAGGCCTGCATCACCCTTAACATCCTGTCTATTCCATCAGAGATTGTCACTGCTATAAGTGCCGCTTTATTACAGCCTTTAAGATGTTCTTTAATTGAGTTTCCTTTTAATGTAACAGAAGTCCCTTCAAGCCTTACGCCCTCATCGACCTGTGTCACATCCACTACCCTGTATACATATCTTGGAACTGCCGCTTTTAAGACCTCTGCCTCACATTCATCTATAAGGCTGTTTATTGTCTCATCTGCCCCTATTCCCTTGTATCCTAAGTATCTTAATACTTCTGCCCTGTTTATACTGCTTAATGTCACCTGTTTTTTCATTTATTTATTCTTTCTTGCTTTGTCCTTATGCTTGCCTTTTCCTCTGCCCTTGCCTCTTGACTGGTTAGCCTTCTCAACATTAACACGGCGTCCCTTAATCTGCACGTTATCATTCATTGCCTTAAGAATTTTCTCTGCGTGTATAGCTGGTACATCAACAAATGTATAGTTGTCCATCATATCTATCGCGCCTACAAGCTTGCCAGGCATACCAGATTCACCTGCAATAGCTCCAAGAATATTAGCTGGCTTTATTTTATCCTTTTTTCCAATATTAATAAAGAGTCTTACCATTCTTGAATCATCTTTATCTGTATCAAAATGGAATTCTTCTACTTCATCTTCTCTGTCAAGGGTATCACCTATAAGCATTTTTAAAAGTGCTGCTGCCATATCCATAGATGTATATTCTTCCTGATTAACGTGTTCTTCAACAAGATTAACCATATCTGTAAGTCCACCCTCTTCGATTGTCTGTCTGATTTTATCAAACATATTATCAAGCTTGGTGTTCTTAACATCATCCAATGATGGAACAGGCTTTGCAAGTATCTTAGTCTTACAGTAACGCTCGATATCCTTTAACTTATACACTTCCTTGCCACTTATAAATGAAAGTGCCATTCCAGATCTTCCTGCACGCCCTGTTCTTCCAATTCTATGAACATAATATTCCTCATCCTGAGGAATGTCATAGTTAAATACCATATCTACATCATCAACATCAATTCCTCTTGCTGCTACATCAGTTGCTATAAGTATGTCTACCTTGCCGCTTCTAAAGTCATCCATTACTCTGTCACGCTGCTGCTGTTTCATATCACCATGTATTCCGTCAGCAAAATAACCTCTGCCCTTAAGCTCTGATATAAGCTCATCAACCTGTCTTTTAGTGTTACAGAACACTACTGAAAGTCTTGGATTGTATATATCAATAAGCCTGCACAATACTTCTGTCTTATTCTTAGGTCTTACCTCATAATAGAACTGTTCTATATTAGATACTGTAAGTTCTTTTCTTACTACCTTTATAATCCTGGCATCTTTCTGGAAATTTCTTGCAATATCCATAATAGCCTTTGGCATAGTAGCTGAGAACATTACTGTCTGTCTGTCTTCTGGCGTTTCTGTAAGAATTGTTTCCATATCTTCCCTGAATCCCATATCAAGCATTTCATCAGCTTCATCAAGAATAACCATATTAATATTATCAAACTTAACAGTCTTTCTTCTCATATGGTCCATAACTCTTCCAGGAGTTCCAACAATAATCTGTACGCCCGTCTTTAATGACTTTATCTGTCTTACTATCTCCTGTCCTCCATATACTGGAAGAACTTTAATATCACTCATATATTTGGCAAGTTTTCTTATCTCCTCAGCCACCTGTACAGCAAGCTCTCTTGTAGGGCAGAGTACGATTGCCTGAGGCTTTTTTATCTGTGGGTCTATCTTCATAAGCATAGGAATTGTGTATGCTGCTGTCTTACCAGTACCTGTCTGTGCCTGTCCGACAACATCAATACCTTCACATACAGCTGGAATTGCCTGTGTCTGTATAGGTGAAGTTTCCTCAAATCCCATATCCTCAATAGCTCTTAATATTCTTTCATCAATGTTTAACTCGTCAAATTTCATTCATTTCCTCATTTCTTAAATTTAATACACTTATCTTAGTCTAACTTTTTAATAATACATTATAGGAAGAAATAAGTCAAAAAAATTGCAATTTATTCTTAAAGCAAGTATAATTCAACTAATTAATTTAAAGAAAGGAACACTGTTATTATGATTCTTTCCTGTAATAATATAAGTAAATCTTTTGGAACAGATGTTATTATCAAATCCTGTTCTTTTAATATTGAAGACCACGAAAAAGCAGCTATCGTTGGTATCAACGGTGCTGGAAAGTCTACTCTTTTAAAGATTATAACCGGAATTGAACCTGCTGACACAGGACTTGTAACGTTAGCTAAGGACAAGACTTTAGGTTATCTTTCACAGCAGCAAAATCTTAATTCAGACAACACAATTTATGATGAGCTTTTATCTGTGAAGCAATATATCCTTGATATGGAAGCACAGCTAAGAAGTATTGAGAACCAGATGAAATCAGCAGATGATACAGCTCTTGAAACACTTATGAAGAAATATTCAGACCTTAACCACGAGTTTGAATTAAACAACGGTTACGCTTACAAAAGCGAGATAACTGGTGTTCTTAAAGGCCTTGGCTTTGCAGAAGAAGATTTCACACTTAATGTTAATACTTTATCAGGCGGACAAAAGACACGGGTTGCACTTGGCAGGCTTTTATTATCAAAGCCTGATATTATACTTCTTGACGAGCCTACCAACCACCTTGATATGGAGTCTATAAGCTGGCTGGAGAACTATCTGCTTAACTACAGTGGTGCTGTACTTATAGTTGCCCACGACAGATATTTCCTTGACAAGATAGTAAGCAAGATTATCGAGTTAGACAATGGCAATGCAACTGTATTCTCAGGCAACTATACTGATTACGCTTCAAAGAAAGCTATCCTGCGCAATATGCAGCTAAAGGAATATCTTAACCAGCAGCGTGAAATCAAACATCAGGAGGAGGTTATAACAAAGCTTAAGCAGTTCAACCGTGAGAAATCTATTAAAAGAGCTGAAAGCCGTGAAAAAATGCTTAACAAGATGGAATTTGTCGATAAGCCTGAAATTTTAAACGACAAAATGGATATTAAGCTTGAACCTAATGTAATAAGCGGTAATGATGTCCTTACTGTAGACAACCTTACTAAAGGTTTTGACGGAACTGTTCTTTTTGATAACATATGCTTCCAGATTAAACGTGGTGAACGCGTAGCACTTATCGGAAGTAACGGAACAGGCAAGACAACAATATTAAAATTAATTAATGGAATTATACCTGCCGATTCAGGCTCGATATATCTTGGTGCTAAAGTAAATATTGGTTATTATGATCAGGAACACCACGTTCTTGACCCTGACAAGACTATTTTTGATGAAATCAGGGATGCTTACCCAGACCTTAATAATACACAGATAAGAAATACCCTTGCAGCATTTTTATTCACCAATGAAGATGTATTTAAGTATATAAAAGACTTAAGCGGTGGCGAGCGCGGACGTGTATCATTAGCCAAACTTATGCTCTCTAATGCCAACTTCCTTATATTAGATGAGCCTACTAACCACCTTGATATCACTTCAAAGGAAATTCTTGAAAATGCACTTAATAGTTACACAGGTACTGTCCTGTTCGTATCACACGACAGATACTTTATTAATTCTACTGCAACAAGAATTATTGAGCTTGCCAATAAAACAGTTGTTAATTATATTGGTAATTATGACTATTATCTTGAAAAAAAGGATATACTAGGAGCAAAACCAATAACCAATAACATTTCTAAATCCAGCAGTTCAGCCATTTCAAAGCTTAACTGGCAGGAAGAAAAGGTAAAGCAGGCACAGCAAAAGAAGATTAAAAACGAAATCAAGCGTACTGAAGAACGCATGGCTTTAATTGAGGCTGAGATTGAGGAACTTGATAATATGTACGCCGACCCTGCCATAAGCAGTGATACTGCCAAACTTATGGAAATACACACCAGGAAGGAAGCTCTTAGCAAAGAGCTTGATGAGCTATATGATAAATGGGGGGAATTAACATTATAATTCCAATACCAAAAACAGCGAAAAATGCCGAAATAAGGCAATTCTTAAGCGTTTTTTATTGACAAAATTACCTATATGGAGTATAAATAACCTATACTTATTATTACTTATTTCATTTAAGGAGGATGTAGTTTATTATGAATAAGACAGAGTTAGTTGCTGCAATCGCAGAGAAGGCTGAACTTTCAAAGAAGGATGCTGAGAAGGCTTTAAAGGCTTTCACAGAAACTGTTGCTGAACAGTTAAAGAATGGTGACAAGATTCAGTTAGTTGGTTTCGGTACTTTCGAAGTTGCTGAAAGAGCTGCTAGAACAGGTCAGAATCCTCAGACAGGTAAGGCTATTGAAATTCCTGCTTCTAAGGCACCTAAGTTTAAGGCTGGTAAGGCTTTAAAGGATACTGTTAACTCAGCTAAATAATTAATATTCGATAGTGGATATTGCGACTGTCACTTAGGTGACAGTCTTTTTTATATGTATTTATAGATACATATAAATATTATCAATGAAATTCAGAAAACGGAGACACACTATGGAAATAGAACGTAAATTCTTAGTTGCACAATTGCCAGATAATCTGGACAATTATAATTGCAGATATATTGAACAGGGTTATCTTTCAACTAAACCTGTAGTCAGGGTAAGACGTGATAATGATGATTATTATCTTACTTACAAAGGCAGTGGTATGATGGCACGTGAAGAATACAATCTTCCACTCACCAAAGACTCGTATGAACATTTGATTAAAAAAGCTGACGGTAATATAATAACCAAAAAGCGTTATGAAATTCCAGATGGTAACGGATACACTATTGAACTTGACATATTTGAAGGAGCATTCAACGGCACTGTTATTGCAGAAGTTGAATTTAACACTATAGAAGAAGCTGACAATTACATTATGCCAGAGTTTTTTACAGAAGATGTAACTAATAACCCTGAATATCACAACAGCAATATGAGTAAAAAGAAGTTCGACTAACGTGAACACTCTAAGAAAAGAGGATAACCTGATGAAAAAACTCTCTGATATATTAGATATAAGTCCTGATATTACTCTTGAAACACTTCAAAGAGCAAGAATGGCAGCCTTAACACTTATCAAATGGCTTCTCTGCTCTTTATTTACAGGAAGCTTTATAGGACTTATCGGAGCATTATTTTATAAAGCTTTACAATATGTAACAAGCTTTCGGATCCAACACCCTTACACTTTATTCTTTCTTCCTGCTGCCGGTATAATAATCGTTCTTATGTACCATTTTACGCACGAAGACAAGAATACAGGAACTAATCTTGTAATAACAGCAATCCAGTCCAATGCAGAAGTTCCTGTCCGTGTTGCTCCTCTTATTATAATATCAACACTGCTTACACATCTTTGCGGTGGTTCAGCAGGACGAGAAGGTGCAGCCCTGCAGGTTGGCGGCTCCTTAAGCAATTTTATCGCCAAAATATTACATTTTGACGACAAAGATACAAGAATTATGATTATGTGCGGAATGAGTGCCTGTTTCTCTGCTCTTTTCGGAACTCCTATAGCCGCAGCCATATTTTCTATGGAGGTTATAAGTGTGGGGGTTATGTATTACGCCGCACTTGTTCCCTGTATTATATCCGCACTTATTGCTTCCGGCGTAGCTGGGTTATTCAATATAACACCAACTATGTTTATAATAAGCGAAATATGTGAACTAAGCATATCTACCGGAATAAGATTTATGATAATGTCAGTAATATTTGCCCTCGCAAGCATTGTATTCTGTTATATGCTTCATTCATCAGCCAAAATATATTCTGAATACTTAAGCAACCCATATATCCGTATTATAATAGCTGGTGTGCTTGTTATTATTTTAAGATATATAACCGGTACTACTGATTATCTTGGTGCTGGTGCTCCTATGATTGCGGCAAGCTTTATAACAAGCTGTTCGTGGTATGTCTTTATTTTAAAAATGCTGTTTACAGCCATTACATTAGGTGGTGGATTTAAAGGCGGTGAGATTGTCCCTACACTTTTTGTCGGTGCAACTCTTGGAAGCTTTTTGGCTCCTGTATTCGGACTTCCAATCGGCTTATGTGCCGCGTGCGGTATGGTAAGCGTATTCTGTGGCGTAACTAACTGCCCACTCACTTCTTTCATATTATCAATTGAAATGTTTGGTGCTGGTTCAATGAAATTCGTAATTATATGCGTAGCAATAAGTTATATGCTCTCTGGCTACTACAGTCTTTATAACAGCCAGAAGATTGTTTACTCTAAATACAAGACAGAATATATTAACAGACATTCACATTAATTATAATAAAAAAGGCAATTCATACAGAATTATCATATCTACCGATTTTTCTGCTAATGAATTGCCTTTTTACTGCTTTTACCGCTTTTACTGCTTTAACTATGCATCATTCTTATATATTTTATTTGTAGAAATTGTCCTCTGGAAGCTTTCCACCAACTGAAGCTGGATTTGCTTCGTAAAGAACATTTAAATATTTGCTTATTTTGTCTTTGGCATCACTGCCTGTTATTATTGTTATGTTGCATTTAGGTATTGCCTGCTTTGCAACTGCGGCTTTTGTTATACCATATTTTTCTACAAGTGTTGAAACCTCATCTACATTTGCATTAACATAATCTGCTGAAAGCTTATATTCCTCAAGGAACTTGTCAACCGCAGCCTTATGGTTATTGTAATATTCTGTATTGACAACTATTACACCTGTTACTACTGTACTTCCGTCCTTTGATACATTTTCCCATTCCTTAGTAACATCAAGAGCTATTCTTGCTTCCTTATTATTCATAAGAACTGTTGTAGCAAATGGCTGTGGAAGCATAGCTACAGTTTCTTCCTTCGCTGATGCCATAATAGCCGCAACCTCGGAAGCCTCTGACTTAAATTCAATGTGTACATCCTTATCAGGGTCAATTCCGTTGGTATTTAAAAGGTATCTTAATGTATATTCAGGTGTAGTTCCTTTACCTGTTGTGTATATTGTACGTCCTTTAAGGTCGCTTACATTAGTTACCTCGCCCTTATTATCAAGTATATATAACACGCCAAGTGTATTAATTCCTACAACAGATACCTTGCCATTACTCTTATTATAAAGTGTTGCCGCCGCATTACAAGGCATAGCTGCAATCTGGACATCGCCCTTTATAAGGTCTGCTGTAAATGCATCTGCCGCCGCCTCTATCTGAAATGTGTAATTATTGGCTGTTTTATTATCCTCATTATCGCTCATAAGCTTAACCATTCCTATAGCTGTAGGTCCTTTAAGTGCAGCTACTTTTATGTCTTCGCTTACATACTCACTTGTACTTTCCTGTGTTGCATTGTCTGACTTATCACTGCTGTTACTGCCACAGGCTGTAAACATTACGCTGACCATTACAAGCATAAGAATAGCAGCTGTCAGTTTCCTCATTCTCTCTCTCATATTGTTTCCTTCCATTCCTTTATAATTATCTGTAATGACATTATTCCGTTAAATGTATTGATATCCGGATAATATATTATAGAAATTCTCATTCCTGCCCTTGGAATATCATCTATATTATTAATTCCAAACTGTACAGCAGGTACATAAGTTCCGTCCTCTGTTTCTAACTGGCATCTAAGAACATTTTTATTCTTTCCAATAACTGAAGCTGTCTTTACATATAAGTTCCTATCTGCAAATACCGGCTTTTCATTACCCTTTCCGAATGGTTCAAGCAGCTTTAACTGGTTAACCAGCCGGATATTGGCATACGATACAGGCATTGGAACATCAATCCACATTTTAGGAATTAAATCCTCATCTGTAAGTATCGCATTATCATTCAGCATTTTTCTGAATATGTCAATATCAGATATTGCTAATGATAAACCAGCCGCCATAGGATGTCCACCATATTTAGTGAGAACATTTTTACATTTATTAATCTCTTCGTACATATTATAGCCTTCGATTGAACGTCCTGAGCCTTTTGCCCCGTCCTCAGCATTAGTAATAACAAATGTAGGCCTGTAATATCTTTCTTTAATTCTGCCTGCTATTATTCCAGCTATGCTCTCGTGGCAGTCCTTTAAATATATAACAAGCACTCTATCCTTAAGAAGACCAGTATTCTCTACTAATTCTATTGCCTTCTGCGTCTCCTGCTCTGTCATTGACTTTCTTTCATTATTAAGGGCTATAAGCTCTTTTGCCATATTATGTGCCTTTTCATTATCCTTGCAAAGCATAAGTTCAATTGCCTGTCTTGCTGTATCAAGACGTCCACTGGCGTTAAGACATGGTCCTATTACAAAGCCTATATGATATGAGCTTATATTATTAATATCAAGCTGGCACTCCTCTATAAGTGCCCTAAGCCCTGTATTTTTTGTATGTGCAATATGCTTAAGGCCATATTTAACTACTATTCTATTCTCGTCAATAAGGTCGACTATATCACCTACAGTGGCTATTGCCATAAATTCAATATAATCTTCAAGCTCTTTCTTATCAAGCCCTAATCTGTCATATAACAGGCTTATAAGCTTATATGCAACGCCTGCTCCACATAACAGCTTAAATGGATAATCACAATCTGCCTGTTTAGGGTTAATAACTGCATCTGCCGGAGGTACAATGTATACCTTTTTATCGTCCTTTATCTCAAATGGAACATCGTGGTGGTCGGTCACTATTATTGTAATTCCATTATCCTTTGCATACCTGATCTGATTATATGCAGCTATTCCATTATCACAGGTAACAATTGTATCAATCCCTTCATTGATTGCATTGTCTATTAAATGCTCATTAATTCCATAACCATCATTTATCCTATGCGGTACAACATAATCCACATCTGCTCCTGCCGCCTTTAAGCCGCAGAATAATATATAAATAGAACATATTCCATCAATATCATAATCTCCGATTATTCTTACAGGCTTATGTTCCTCTATTTTCTTAGTAATAATATCAACAAATTTATCGGCATCTTTCATACTATGAGGATTATGTATATCGTTAAGATTCCCATTAAGATACATATCTATATCTTTACTGCCGCATATATCCCTGTTTCTTATTATACGGGCAAGAACCTGATCTATTCCGTATTCAGAGGCTATCTGCTTAAAATCTGCTTTTTTGGCGTATACCATCCATTTGCTGTTCACGTTTGTTCTCCATTCTTATGGCAATATTGCTTGTATTAAAAATGGTGCATCGTTTGATGATGCACCATTTTACTGCTTTACAAAGCCATTATATTAATTATTTATTATACCTGAGCTCCGTCTTTACCTATGCTTTCTGCTTTTTTTCTTTTATTAACTGCTTCATCAATAACTCCTCTGTTCTTTCCACCAAGCATATACCAGAATGAACTTGTAAGGAATACTGATGAGTAGAAACCTACGATAATACCAACAATAAGTGGAAGTGAGAATTCCTTAACTGATGTTACACCGAGTATGTATAACATAACCAGCATAATAAGAGTTGTTATTGTTGTATTAATATTTCTTGTTAATGTACTTGTTATAGCTGAGTTAACAAGCTCTGTAATATTAGTCTTAGAGTTAGCACTCTTTAACATTTCCCTGATACGGTCAAATATAATGATTGTACCATTAATTGAGTAACCTACTATTGTAAGCATACAGGCAATAAATGTATTACCTACTGGCACTCTGAATACTGCATAGAATGTAATAACTACTAATACATCCTGTAAAAGAGCCATAACAGCTGCAAGCGCGAATTTGATATCCCTGAATC
This sequence comes from Lachnospira sp. CLA-JM-H23, assembly GCF_040096425.1. Taxonomy (NCBI): domain Bacteria; kingdom Bacillati; phylum Bacillota; class Clostridia; order Lachnospirales; family Lachnospiraceae; genus Lachnospira; species Lachnospira sp. CLA-JM-H23. The sequence goes on along the minus strand of NZ_JBBMET010000005.1, from coordinate 134,286 downwards.
TTGCAAAGATATATATAAGCATTGCTATTGTAGCAAGAATTACTGAAAGAATAGCATTCTTCTTCATAGTACTGCTGACAGATGAGCTGATTGTGTCTGTCTCAACTATCGAACCATCTTCAATAGGGAACTTAGCTGTTACAGCTTCCTCAACAGCTTCTCTTTGCTCAAGTGAAAGGTCTGTTGTCTTAAATGAAACCTTAGTTGAGTTCTGAACCTTCTGCTGTTGTACTTCTGTTATACCTGCAGCATCCCTGATTACAGGAATAATATCATTCTCTATCTCTGACTGTGAATATTCTTTGTCAAATGTAAAGCTTGTTGTTGAACCGCCAACAAATTCAAGGCTGAAATTAAGTGCTCTGTTACCAAGTGCACTCTGTACTCCCATTGTTATAAAACCAATAACAATAAGAACAATTGAAACCGTAATAGTCCATTTCTTAATTGAAAGAATATCATAAGTTCTTCTATGTGTTGTCTTTCCATACATCGATGGCTTAGTAAGACCAAAGTTATAAAGAAGCTTCATAATAACTTTAGTAATCACAAGTGCTGTAAATATTGAAACTATGTTACCTACTGCAAGAGTTGTTGCAAATCCCTTAACAGGACCAGTACCGAATATATAAAGTACAATAGCTGCAATAAGTGTTGTTACGTTACCATCAACGATAGCTGATGTAGCTTTGTTATAACCTGCAAGAATAGAATTCTCAACACCCTTTCCTGCGGCTATCTCTTCCCTGATACGTGTATAGATAATAACATTGGCATCAACCGCCATACCAATACCAAGTATGATACCGGCAATACCCGGGAGTGTTAATGTAAGATCATATACACTTACAAGGAATAATACTAATGTTGTGTATATAATAAGCGAAAGTGTTGCAACAACACCTGGTACTCTGTATATAGCAATCATAAATACACATAACAATGCAAAACCAATAGCTGCTGCTATAAGACTTGTATGAATTGCATCGTGTCCTAACTGTGCACCTACGATATTAGAGCTTACTTCATTAAGTGTAAGAGGAATAGATCCAATTCTTATGTATGTAGCAAGATTATCTGCCGCATCAAATGTTTCCATACCTGTAATTGAAGCATTACCACCTGTTATAGCCTGATTAACTGTTGGATAACTTACAACCGAACCATCATATACTATGTATATTCTGCTTCCTATATTGTTAGCTGTTGCCTCAGCGAACTTATCTCCACCTTCATCTGTAAATGTAAGCGATACACCATATGGTGTGCTGTCTTTAGATGATGTATCTGTGTAAGCCTGTGCTGTCTTTACGTCAGAACCTGTAAGAAGTGGTGTGTAATCCTCTCCCTGTGACCACGCTGTATAACCTGTGTAATCAAGGAATTCAAGTGAACCTGGTGTTCCTAATTCTGTAAGAATTTCATTAGCATCTGTAACACCTGGAATTTCTACTGTAATTCTGTTCTCGCCCTCTTTGTAGACCTGAGATTCTGTACTTCTTCCCTCGATACGTTTCTCAAGCTTATATATAGTATCTTCTATATCCTGGGAACTTGGGTTATCTTCTTTAATCTCATAAGTAATACTGACACCACCTGCAAGGTCAAGACCTAAGTTGATGTCCTTAGCACTGCCATAGCCTTTGCCGTTCATTCCGAATATAGCTGTAAGCGAAAGTCCTACAAGCAATACAAGAATAATAATGCTATAGCTTATCTTCTTAGTTAAATTGTACTTCATTTTACTATTAATACTCCCTTCAACATTCCTTTTAATCTTCTGCCATCGCAGCTCTTATCATAATTGCACATTCAATTCTCTTCTTCTGCATCTCACAGCCAACATCATATGCATCATTGATGTTACCATGGAAGTTGTAAGAATTAGCGGCACACCCACCACTACAGTAGAACTTGGCAAAACAGTTCTTACACTTTTCTTTTGAATATACATTACAACTCTTGAATTCATCTCTTATATCATTACGGGTTATGCCTTCATCAACATTACCCATAAGGAAATCTTCATTACCTACGAACTGATGACATGGATAGAAATCACCCCAAGGAGTAACAGCAAGGTACTCACATCCTGAGCCACAGCCTGATAATCTCTTAGCCACGCAAGGACCACCGTTAAGATCAATCATAAAGTGGAAGAAATTAAACCCATTGCCTGCTTTCTTTCTCTTAATAATTTCCTTGGCAAGCTTATCATACTGCTCAAATATAATTGGAAGGTCTTCTTCTCTTATCGCATAAGAGTCTGTAGGCTGTGCAACAACCGGCTCTACCGAAATCTGCTCAAAACCTTCGTCTGCTAAGTGAAGAACATCTTCTGAAAAATCAAGATTGTTATGTGTAAATGTACCTCTGACATAATAATTCATCTGGTTACGGCTTTCAGCAACCTTTTTAAACTTAGGCATTATAATGTCATATGAACTTCCGTGGTTATTTCTTGTTGGTCGCATAAGATCATTAATCTCTTTACGTCCATCTATGCTTAATACGATATTGCTCATCTCTTTATTGGCAAAATCAAGTATCTCATCATTAAGAAGTATACCATTAGTTGTAAGTGTAAAACGGAATTTCTTATTGTGCTCTTCTTCAAGGCTTCTTCCATATTCTACAAGCTGCTTTACAACTTCAAAATTCATTGTTGGCTCACCACCAAAGAAGTCAACCTCAAGATTTCTTCTTGAGCCTGAATTAGCAACAAGGAAATCCAATGCCTTCTTACCAACTTCAAAGCTCATAAGAGCTCTTCTTCCGTGATACTCACCTTCTTCTGCAAAACAATATCTGCAGGCAAGGTTACAGTCGTGTGCAATATGAAGGCATAGAGCTTTAACAACTGTAGGTCTGTCCTTAAATGAATCTATATATGGCTCATATATATCTTCTGTGAAAAGCTGTCCTTCTTCTTTTAATTCTTCTATCTCCTGACAGGCTTCCCTGATATCTTCTTCCTTATATTTATCTTTAAGCTTATCTGCTATCTCATCAACACTTGAATTCTCATAAAGTGCGATTATATCATATACTATATCATCAACAACGTGTACAGAACCACTATTTACGTCTAACACGATGTTATATCCATTATTCTTATACTGATGTATCATAATTATCCTCAATTTCTATTGGCTGTATACAGCCATTTATTCTTAATCACAGTTAACTAATATACCTGTAGCTATCAGACATACACTAACTATGAACTGTCTTAACAGAAATAAGAGAGTGTCTAAAATGCTTTAGCACTCTCTTACCCTTCACTAACCAATTAACTAATTATTAGTTATTCTTATTCTCACAGCTCTGGTTACCAACTGTGCAAGATGTCTTACAAGCTGACTGACATGATGTCTGGCATTCGCCACATCCACCGTGCTTCATTGTATCCTTTAATACGCGATTGCTGATTGTCTTAATATGCTTCACAACAATACCTCCTTTTTGTTCATAACTATTAGAAGTATAACATATAGCTATTACATTTTCAACAACTTTATATCAAGCCTAATGCTCTTAAAATAAATATCCAGCCTGTTAATGTTATGCTTGATAATACTGTCGTCAAAACAATTATGCTTGATGATAATACCTCATCATTATCCATACTCTTTGCCATAACATAGCTTGTAACTGTAGTAGGAGATGCAAGCATTATAAGAGCCGCCACAAGCTCCTGATTTCTAAAGCCAAGAAATACTGCAACCGGAATAAACACTGCCGCAAGTCCTATAAGTTTAATAAATGTTGCTATAATAGTAGGCTTTATCTTCTTTAATGCTTTTCTCCCCTCAAAACCTGCACCAATGCATATTAAAGCTATAGGTGTTGCTGTCTGTGCAAGGCTTTCTATAGTCTTATTAATAATTGCAGGATACTTCATATTAAGCATTGATGATATAAAACCAAGAACTATACCTATAATAATTGGATTTTTTAATATATTAACAAATGCTTTTTTTATATTATTACCTCTTCCAGCCTTAACAGCTTCACTGCTGTCTGCCGGATGTGCCTTAAATGTAAGTACAACGACTGCAAATATATTAAATAACGGAACTGCTGCAACAATCATAAGCGGTGCCATTCCTGTATCTGAATACATATTCTGCACAAATGCCATTCCAAGAATTGCTGCACTGCTTCTGCACGAACCCTGCACAAACGCTCCCTTTTGTGTATCGTCTTTCATTAATATCTCAGTTGCTATCCACACTAATGAGAACATAAGTATTGTTACTATACTGCAATACAATACAAACTGCGGGTCAAATTTACCTTTAAAATCAGACTTTGACAAATCCCTGAACAGTAATGCTGGCAATGCCACCTTAAACACATATCTGTTAGCAACATTGGCAAAATGGTCATCAATAAGGCCTATCTGTTTAATAAACCACCCTATAATCATCACAAGAAATATAGGAACTGTTGCATTAATACTATATATAAAACTATCCATTATCAATCTCCTATCCACACCATTTTACTTATCAAGCACATACATATGATTAAGAGGTCCACTTCCCTTACCTATGTTAAGTCCAGCCTTAAGAGCACCTGTTATGTATTCCTTCGCCCTTGCAACCGACTCCTTAACACTATACCCCTCTGCTATATTACATGCAATAGCAGATGACAGCGTACAGCCTGTTCCGTGTGTATTAGGATTATCTACTCTTTCTGCCTCAAACCAGCTTGTTCCAATCTCTGTATACAGATAATCATTAGCACAATTAATGGAATGTCCGCCTTTTACAAGAACTGCCGGTCCTTCATCATTAATATTTATCTTTTTATAGATGATTTCTGCCGCTTTTTCCATATCATATCTGTCATTAATAGTTATGCCTGACAGACTTTCAGCTTCTGGAATATTAGGTGTTATAACTGTTGCAAGCGGCATAAGCTTCTTAATAAGCACTTCCTCTGCTTCTTTAGTGATGAGCTTCTTACCACTTGTTGACACCATAACCGGATCTAACACAATATTAACCGCTTTGTATTTTCTTAATTCTTCTGCTATCTCCTCTACTATGTATGGTTCAGACACCATTCCAATCTTTACCGCATCTGGTCTTATATCCTCAAATACCGCATCTATCTGGCTTGCTGTAAAGCCTTTCTTACAATTCATTATTCCATATACGCCCGTTGTATTCTGTGCTGTAAGTGATGTAATAACACTCATTCCATATACACCGTGTGCGGCAAATGTCTTTAAATCCGCCTGTATTCCAGCACCTCCGCTACAATCACTTCCCGCTATTGTCAATACTTTTTTCATAATATCCTTATTTCCTTATTTATCATTTTTTATATTTTATCAATTAATATTCTGTGTAATATATTATTATTTTCCTATAAATACACTTAACCTTTTATATAAGACACTGATGCCTTTGCATAAACAGATATTTTCATAATCACAATCTGCATACATATTTACTTTCTATATCTATATATTGATATAGAAAAAGGGAAGCCTGACCAGCTTCCCTCAATAAAGTGCAGTCGGCGGGACTTGAACCCGCACCCAAGCAATATGGACTAGATCCTTAGTCTAGCGCGTATGCCAATTCCGCCACGACTGCTTATTTAGTTAATCGCTGTTTCCCAACGACTTGATTATATTATCATCTGCGTAACACTTTGTCAACAGCTTTTTACAATTTTTTCTATTATTTTTTAATTCGTCTTTAATTTTGTTGTATAACTGTCACTTTTTAAAAATAATATTAAATCTATCTTCAAATTCTTACTATTGATTTTTAATCTTTTTTAAATTAAGTGTGTCTGCTAACTAGTACTTCTTTATGCCTTGACAAAATCCCTGCCTTAGAATACAATAATATAGTTAGCGGAAATGTCGGAATGGCAGACGAGCAAGATTCAGATTCTTGTGTGGGTTACCACGTGTGGGTTCAAGTCCCATTTTCCGCATTAATTAATATTTTTAAAGGTGTGATAAGATTAATTCCTATCACACCTTTTTTACATTTCATATTTACAATTGTAATCAAGACCTGTAACACAGGTTATTACAATTGTTACCCAAATCTATAACTCTGGTTATTACAATCCATTGTTATTTCTATAATCCGATATTATTCCTAATCAATAACTGCTATCTTAGTTATAATCGGCTGGTTATTCTTAGCAACCGTACCATTGTCATCTGTTGCCTTAACATTGGCACATATCTTATCTACAATATCCATACCATCTGTTACATAACCAAAACAGGCATAATTACCATCAAGGTATGTACTGTCTTTATGAACTATAAAGAACTGTGAACTTGCACTGTCATTATTACTTGAACGTGCCATTGAGATTGCTCCTCTTGTATGCGAGAGATTATTCTCAATTCCATTATTGCTGAACTCGCCCTTTATCTTATTATCCGAGCCACCTGTTCCATTGCCAAGTGGATCACCACCCTGTATCATAAAACCTTTGATTATTCTATGAAATGTAAGTCCATCATAAAATCCATCATTAGCAAGATTAATAAAATTAGTCACTGTAATAGGTGCCACGTCAGCATCTAATTCCACATTAATATCACCATAATCCTGCACTGTAATTGTAACGTGATGTTTTCCTGATAAAAGATTATCCTCTTCTTTAGTCTGTGTCTGGCTGTCAGCAGCTTTTCCACAGGCCATTAAAGACACTGATAACATCATTGCAATTAATATACTTAGTATCTTCTTCAATTCTTTCTCCATTCCAGTCCAAGAAATTCTGCTTCCTTAATACTGCATAAATTCGTTAATATCTCTTAACACATCTTCAATCTCACTCTCGCCGCCATTAACTGTCAGCTGGAGTGGTCTGCTTATATCAAGGCTGAATAATCCAACAAGAGACTTACCATCAACACAGCTATTGCCACATTCGACATCGAATCCACACGAATATCTGCTTATTTTGCTCACAAATCTTTGAACTTTCTCAACTGAATCAAGTAAAATTGTTACTGTCAACATATACTAATAATCCTCCTGTAAATTATCCTACAATTCTTCAAATGTAATTAATCAACCCACAACACCAACAACTATACTACTTTTCATAAATAATTACAACCAGTTTAATATATCTGTCACTGCGATTATCTGACTTTTTATAATATTCCAGCTGTTACTTTTTATGCCATACCAGTTGTTACTGCATAATGTGCATCTTTAATAATTACTGCCCGATGTAGCCCTCTATTGTATTCCACAGTTCATCAAGCCCCTGCTTTGTCTGTGAAGAAAATGGTATGAGTATATCATCTTCTTTAAGACCAAGACCTGCTCTTACAGCTTTAACGTGCTTTGCTATCTGGCTTCTCTTTAATTTATCAAGCTTTGTTGCAATTATAACCGGTCTGAAGCCGTTATCAACAATCCAGTTATACATCATCTTATCATTCTCTGATGGGTCGTGTCTTATGTCAACTAATAAGAACACCTGCTTTAGATTAGCAGACTGTCTTAAATATTTCTCTATCATCTTACCCCATTTTGCCTTTACCGCAGGACTGGCATTGGCATAGCCATATCCCGGAAGGTCAACAAGATACATCGCATCATTAATATTGTAGAAATTAATAGTCTGTGTCTTACCAGGCTGTGACGATGTTCTTGCATATGATTTTCTATTCATAAGAGCATTAATCAAAGATGACTTACCAACATTTGATTTGCCCGCAAATGCTACCTCTGGAAACTCTGTATCTGGTATAGCACTTGTCACACCTATTACTATATCAAGATTAACCTTTTTAATTACCATATTTATCCTCATTTCTATGCTCTATAATACAAGTGCATTATTAAGAACCTCTGACATATCCTTTACATATACAAGTTCTAAGCCGTCAGTTATCTCTGCATCTAACTCTTCTACATCAGATACATTTTCTTCTGGCACAAGCACTTTCTTCATACCAGCAAGCTTGGCCGCAAGAAGCTTTTCCTTAAGCCCGCCTATTGCAAGTACCCTTCCTCTAAGAGTCACCTCGCCTGTCATAGCGACATCTGGTCTTACCGGTATACCTGTAACTGCCGACAACATAGCCGTTGTCATTGTCACTCCTGCTGATGGACCATCTTTAGGAACTGCTCCTTCTGGTATATGAAGATGAAGCATATGTTCATCAAAATACTTCATATCAACTTTATATTTTCCACTCTCAGTAATAGCTCTCACATAAGAATACGCAATCATAGCAGACTCTTTCATAACATCTCCCATATTGCCTGTGAGCCTCAAATCATCACTTCCCGGCATTGCATTAACTTCTATTTCAAGAGTTTCACCACCAACGCTTGTCCATGCAAGTCCTCTTACAATTCCTACCTGTGGCTTCTTGTATGCTTTGTCAGTCTTATATTTAATATTGCCAAGATAATCAGTCAAATTCTTGTCCGTTATTCTTATGCACACCTTGACTTCTTTGTTTCTTGTGCCATCAGCATTAAAAACTCCTGCCTCATACAGCTTGGTTACTGCTTTTCTGCATATTTTGGCAATCTGTCTTTCAAGCTCCCTCACACCTGACTCTTTAGTGTAACCAAGAATTATATGCTTTAATGCTGAGTCTGATATCTTTAAAAGTGATGTGGCAAGCCCGTTCTTACGAAGCTGCTTGCCAACAAGGTGTTCCTTTGCTATATGAAGCTTCTCATTAACACTATAGCCAGATACTTCTATAATCTCCATTCTGTCAAGCAGCGGTCTGCTGAGTGTTGATAAATCATTAGCCGTTGCTATAAATAATACCTTAGATAAATCTACAGGCATTTCTATATAATGATCCGTAAAATGTGAATTCTGCTCGCTGTCTAACACTTCCAGAAGAGCCGAGGCTGTATCTGATTTATAATCATTGCTCACCTTATCAATCTCATCAAGAAGCATTAATGGATTGGCTGTTCCTGCCTTCTTTAAACCCTCTATTATTCTTCCCGGCATTGCACCGACATATGTCTTTCTATGTCCTCTTATCTCTGCTTCATCTTTTACTCCGCCAAGACATATCCTTACATATTCTTTATTAAGGGCAGCCGCCACCGAACGTGCTATTGAAGTCTTTCCTGTTCCCGGAGGTCCTGCAAGACATAATATCGGAGCATCTGTATTAGAAGTTATATTTCTTACAGCAAGTGCCTCTATTATTCTGTCTTTAATATCTTTCATTCCATAATGGTCATTATCAAGCACTTTTCTTGCATTAATAATATCATTGTTATCCTCTGACATATTATTCCAAGGAAGTTCAAGACAATTCTCAATATATGTTCTTTCAACATTGACCTCTGATGAACCCTTAGATAAGTTCTTAAGCCTTTTTACCTCCTTATGAAGCTTATCCTTTACTTCATCAGAAGCATTAAGCTTATCTATCTTTTCTTCTAATTCATTCGTTTCAGAATACTCATCCTGCCCAAGCTCCTTATTAAGAATTTCAAGCTGTTCTTTTAATATATATTCTCTCTGGTTCTCATCTACTTTAGCCCTGACTTTACCAGATATTTCTTCTTTAATACTATACGCTTGCGTCAGCTCTATAAGTATCCCTGCAATATATTCATACATATCAAGTATATTATTCATCTCAAGGAACTTCTGACGGTCAGTATATTCCATAGGAAAATCACAGATTACACTGCTCATAAGTTCTCTGGCATTGTCAATCGCCAGCCAGTGATTAAGCATCTCCTTATTACATCTTGGATTAGCAGCCGCATATTGTCTTAATAATTCATTCATTCCAATGACAATAGCTTTATCTGATACTTTATCCGTTTCTTCTATAAATGTACTGCACTCCTGTACATCTGCATATATGTAATCACCCTCAGTATTAATGTCTGCGGCTACAGCCTTCTTAAGTCCCTCAACCTGCACTCTTACTAACTTATTAGGCATTCTTATAACCCGCTTAACAGAAGCTATAGTTCCTGTCATATATAAATCTTTAGCTGTAGGACTTTTAACTGTTGAATCAGTCTGTGTTAAAAGCAGTACCTTCTCATCATTTTCCATAGCAGCTTCTACTGCTTTAATTGATATTTTTCTGCTTATATCAAAATGTATGACCATGTCGGGTAACACGGTCATACTTCTTAACGCAATTACTGGTATTGTAATCATATTCATAATTTATTGTGCTTTCTTAACTTCATCAGTTCTATACTCTATAACAGGCTTTCCTGTCCCCATAACTGCATCCTTAGTTATTGTACATCTTGCTATCGTTTCATCAGATGGCACTTCATACATAACTTCGTTCATAACAGCTTCTAATATAGAACGTAATCCTCTTGCTCCAGTCTTCCTTTCAAAGCTCTTATGTGCAATAGCTTTAACTGCATCATCATCGAATTCCAGATCCACTTCATCAAGGCTTAATAATGCCTTATACTGCTTAAGTATAGCATTCTTAGGTTCTCTAAGAATTCTTACAAGCGAATCCTCATCTAACGAATCTAGTGCAACAACAACAGGTACTCTTCCTACAAATTCAGGAATAAGACCGAACTTAATAAGATCCTGTGGAAGTGCCTTATGGAACATCTCTCCAACATCTTCAGTTGCTGTCTTATCTTTAATCTGTGAATTAAATCCGATTGTACTCTGATCCATTCTTGCTTCTATAATCTTCTCAAGTCCGTCAAAAGCACCACCACATATAAAGAGAATGTTAGTTGTGTCAATCGGAATAAGCTCCTGCTGTGGGTGCTTTCTTCCTCCCTGTGGTGGAACAGAAGCAACAGTTCCCTCTAATATCTTAAGAAGTGCCTGCTGTACGCCCTCGCCGGATACATCTCTTGTTATAGATACATTTTCCGACTTCTTAGTTATCTTATCTATCTCATCAATATAGATAATTCCATATTGTGCCTTTTCAACATCATAATCAGCCGCCTGAATAAGCTTTAATAAAATGTTCTCTACATCCTCACCTACATAACCTGCTTCTGTAAGTGTTGTAGCATCTGCAATTGCAAATGGTACATTAAGAAGCCTTGCAAGATTCTGGGCAAGAAATGTCTTACCTGAACCTGTAGGTCCTAACATAAGAATATTACTCTTCTGAAGCTCTACATCGACATCTTTGGCTGATAATATTCTCTTGTAATGATTATATACAGCAACTGATAATACCTTTTTGGCCTCATCCTGTCCAATCACATAATCATCAAGAAATTCTTTGATTTCTTTAGGTTTTAAAAGGTTGATATTCATACCCTCAGCATCTTCCTGAACATCTTCCTCATTTTCAAATTCTTCGTCAAGAATGTCAGCACATATTCCTACACACTCATCACATATATACGCCCCATTAGGGCCAGCTATAAGCTTCTTAACCTGATCCTGTGTTTTATTACAGAATGAGCATCTTAGCTTTTCATCTACATTTCTGCCTGCCATACTTCCTCCACAATTACTATAACAGCTTTATACACCTGATTAACAAATGTACCCACTGTATTATTGTCTTAAAAAACGGGACTGTGCGAAAAGCTACAGTCCCGTTAAGCAACTATCTCTTTTCAACAACACTATCAATCAAACCATATGCAACAGCTTCCTGTGCAGTCATATAATTATCACGTTCTGTATCTCGAGAGATTTCTTCTACTGATTTACCTGTATTAGCTGCAAGTATTTCATTCAATTTGTTTCTTGTCTTTAAAATGTTCTCTGCAACTATTCTGATCTCTGTTTCCTGTCCTCTTGCACCACCTGATGGCTGATGAATCATAATCTCAGCATTAGGAAGAGCAAGTCTTTTGCCTTTAGTTCCGCCTGAAAGAAGAAATGCTCCCATACTAGCTGCCATACCAATGCAGATTGTAGACACATCGCACTTAATGTACTGCATAGTATCATATATTGCAAAACCTGCAGACACAGAACCACCTGGGCTGTTAATATAAAAATGTATATCCTTGCTTGGATCTTCTGCTTCAAGGAATAACATCTGCGCAACCACAAGATTTGCAGACACATCTGTAACCTCTTCACCTAAAAAAATAATTCTGTCTTTTAACAAACGTGAATAAATATCATAAGATCTTTCTCCACGGCTGTTCTGTTCAATGACATAAGGTACAAAACTCATCTTAATCCTCATTTCTGCGCACAGATTATATAACATATTGCGCATATAAACCTGTGTCAAGTGCGCACTGACACAAATTCTGCATACAGACAGGCAATAGCTGCTTATATGCCGTAGCACACAGGCAGCCTGCACTTAAATCCGTATATATTGCTTTCGTATATTAAGTATTAATTACTTTTCTACTACTGAGTTAACGATAACATCAACAGCCTTCTGGATTGCGATATCTTCCTTAATCTGCTTTTCTTCGTATTCACCCATAAATTCTTTAACTTTTTCGATTTCCATCTTGTACTGCTCAGCCATCTTGTTAAGCTCATCCTGGAATTCTTCTTCTGAAGCTGTAAGACCTTCTGCCTTAACAACTGCTTCAAGAACAAGTCTTGACTGAATTCTCTTAACTGCTTCTGGCTTCATATCTTCGATAATCTTCTCAGCAGTTACACCTGTATACTGGAAGTACTGTTCTACTGATAATCCCTGCATCTGTAATCTCTGAGCGAAATCTTCTAACATTCTGTTAACCTGTGTGTTAACCATAGCTTCTGGAATATCCATCTTAGAAGATTCGATAATCTTAGCGATTGCTTCGTCTTCCTTCTTAGCCTTAGCTTCGTTAGCCTTACGTTCTGCTATTGTCTTCTTTAAATCATCCTTGTATTCTGCAAGTGTATCAAAGTCAGATACGTCCTGAGCGAAATCATCATCAAGTTCTGGAAGAACCTTTTCCTTAATCTCGTTAACCTTTACCTTGAACATAGCTGGCTTACCCTTTAATTCTTCAGCGTGGTATTCTTCTGGGAATGTTACGTTGATTTCTTTCTCATCACCAATGTTCATACCTATAATCTGCTCTTCGAAATTATCAATGAATGAATGTGAACCGATTGTAAGTGGATAGTTCTCACCCTTACCGCCTTCAAATGCTACACCATCAACAAATCCTTCAAAGTCAATTGTTGTCATATCGCCATTTTTAACAGCTCTGTCTTCAACAGTAACAACTCTTGAATTCTTATCCTGAACCTTCTTTAATTCTTCTTCAACATCAGCATCTGTAACTTCTGTATCACACTTCTCTACTTCTACACCCTTGTACTGTCCAAGTTCTACTTCTGGCTTAACAGCTACAACAGCTTCAAATATGAAAGGCTTTCCAGCTTCAATCTGAACTACATTAATCTTAGGCTGTGAAACTATCTCTAATTCGCTTTCATCTGCTGCCTTAGCATAAGCATCAGGAATAATTGCATTAGCTGCATCTTCGTAGAAGATTTCTGTTCCGTAAAGCTTTTCTACCATCTTTCTTGGAGCCTTGCCTTTTCTGAAACCAGGAACACTAATCTTATTCTTATTCTTATTAAAAGCTGTATTAAGACCTGCTTCGAATTCTTCAGCTGTAGCCTCGATTACAAGCTTGACCATATTCTTTTCTTCCATATTCTCAACTTTAAAACTCATTGTTAATAATTCCTCCTTAAATATATATATGAAGTCTCTTTTCTATTCGTACAATGTACATACTAATGAATTGTATCACATCAGGTATTAATTTGCCAATATATTTTTTATAATTTATATTTATTTATGTTTATTTTAATATTTCGTCCTTGGCATCAACTTCTTCCTTTGCATTATTATCATCATAATCATTCTTGCAGAAGAAGAACTTTCTTGTAGCAAATAACACACATATAGATAATACACCTAATGCTGTGTTAAGTGCCGAATCATGATGTGTAACCATCTCCCTTGCTATTGCAAACATAAGCACTTCAACAACTGTTGCCGGCGTATGCTGTGATAACATCTTAATAAGCTCAACTCCAACCGCCAGCGTCATTATATCTGCAACAAAAGTTTCAAAGAATTCCACTGGTGCACTATCAAACATTCCACCAAGATCAAACACAAACCTCACACACATAACTGCAACGACAACCACAAGAATTGCCGATATTATCCATTCAAGTATATTGCATACTTTTCTGAATATTCCATTTACTTTGTTCTTCATATATCTCTGACCTTTCTATTTATTTATTCATATTCCATTACTGGTATCCAAACCCGCAGTTTAGTCCAATAACCTGAACAACACTCATCCCTGCAATATATAAATTTAATTATATATCGAATTACAGGCTTTAATTTAAACAATATTAAGTATACGAAAAAATCCCACATATAGCAATACAACTTCACTTCAAAAAGCCCACAAAGACCATACGCTAGTCTTTGCGGGCTTCTTACTTATTTTAATAGTTTTATAAAATGTAATCTTTACTTACAGACTAAGAATTACAGATTAGTATATCCCATAAGATACTTATCAACTTCCCTAGCGCAGTCCCTGCCCTGTCTGATAGCCTTTACAACAAGTGACTGGCCTGTGTGGCAGTCGCCGGCAGCGAATACTCCTACTACATTAGTAGCGAACTTGTCTACATCTGTCTTTATGTTAGTTCTCTCATTAACCTCAACACCAAATGCATCTGTAAGATACTTCTGTGTTCCAAGGAAACCAGCAGCTATAAGAACAAGCTCACAAGGAAGTTCTTTTTCTGTTCCCTCAACCGGAACCATCATTCTTCTTCCTGTCTTCTCATCAACCCTAGATTCAAGCTGGACAGTTACAACCTTTTCAAGATTGCCCTTCTTATCCTTCTTAAATTCCTTAACTGTTGTTGTATATATTCTTGGGTCGTGTCCAAATACTGCTATAGCTTCTTCCTGACCATAATCAGTCTTGCAGACTAAAGGCCACTGTGGCCAAGGATTAGTATCTCTTCTTACATCTGGTGCTTTTGGCATCATTTCAAGCTGTGTTACCGACTTACAGCCGTGTCTTATACAAGTTCCGACACAGTCATTACCTGTATCACCACCACCAATTACAATAACATTCTTGTCTTTGGCATTGATATATTTGCCATCTGTAAGATCTGAGTCAAGAAGGCTCTTAGTTGTAGCTGTGAGGAAATCTACTGCAAAATGTATTCCATTGGCATCTCTTCCAGGTGCATTGATATCTCTAGGATTAGAAGCACCTACAGCAAGCACAACAGCATCATAATCTTCCATTATCTTCTTAGCTTTAATATTCTGTCCAATATTAGCTTCTGTTATGAATTCAATTCCTTCTTCCTTCATAACATCTATCTTTCTGTCAATTATATGCTTTTCAAGCTTCATATTAGGTATTCCGTATCTTAAAAGACCGCCTACCCTATCAGCTCTTTCATATACTGTCACAAGATGACCTCTCTGGTTTAACTGGTCTGCTACTGCAAGTCCTGAAGGGCCTGAACCTATTACAGCAATTCTCTTTCCTGTTCTTGCCTTAGGTGGCTTAGGACCAGCAAGTCCATTGGCATATGCATGCTCAATTATAGCCATCTCATTTTCCTTAGTACATACTGGATCATCATTAAGTCCACAGGTACAAGCCTTCTCGCAAAGTGCAGGACATACACGGCTTGTAAATTCAGGAAAATTGCTTGTCTTATGTAATCTGTTATAAGCCTGCTCCCAGTTGCCCGTGTATACAAGGTCATTCCATTCAGGAATAAGGTTGTTAAGAGGACAGCCACTTGTCATTCCTTTTATATTCATACCTGACTGGCAGAATGGCACGCCACAATCCATACAGCGGGCACTCTGGCATCTCTGCTCAGCTTCTGAAAGTGGTGTATGAAATTCATTAAAATTCTTTATTCTTTCTTTTGGTGAAACTGCTTTAGCTTCCACACGTTCATATTCTAAAAATCCAGTTGGTTTTCCCATGATTATCTCCTTTCAAATACACATTTTCACAAATATGTACCAGCAGACTTATAATCTGCTAATACATATCTGTTATTGTACATTTCTATCTTACTTAGTTGCTGCATAAAATGCTTCAATCTGAGCCTGTTCACTGCTAAGACCTTTTTCTTCCATCTGAACAATCATATTAAGCATCTTCTTATAATCATGTGGCATAATCTTCTTAAACTTAGGAAGATATTCGCCAAAGTTGTCTAACACTTCTTTACCCTTCTTAGAATTAGTATAAGCAACGTGTTCTGTAATCATCTGCTTAAGTTCAAGTACATCATACTTGTTAGTTACAGGTTCAAGTGATACAAGCTGCTTGTTGACTCTCTTATAAAGTGTTGTGTCATCATCAAGAACATATGCAACACCGCCGCTCATACCTGCTGCGAAGTTCTTACCAGTTCTACCAAGTACAACAACCCTTCCGCCTGTCATATATTCACAACCATGGTCGCCAGTACCTTCAACAACTGCTGTTGCACCAGAGTTACGTACACAGAATCTCTCACCTGCTACACCATTGATAAATGCCTTGCCACTTGTTGCTCCATAGAGTGCTACGTTACCGATGATGATATTCTCATCTTCCTTATAAGATACACCTGTTGGTGGATATACAATAAGCTTACCACCTGAAAGACCTTTTCCGAAGTAATCGTTGCTGTCACCGACAAGTTCAAGTGTAAGTCCCTTAGGGATAAATGCACCGAAGCTCTGTCCGCCAGCACCTGTACATTTAACTGTATAAGTATCTTCTGCAAGGCTCTCACCAAATCTTCTTGTTATCTCTGCACCAAGAAGTGTTCCTAATGCTCTATCTGTATTAGTTACATCAACCTCAACACTTCTCTTCTGCTTCTTATCCATAGCATCCGAAAGCTTCTTAATAAGAATCTTCTCATCTACTGTCTTCTCAAGTTCAAAGTCATATACATTCTTCTTATCATACTTAATTGAAGAAGCTTCCTTAACATAAGGATTGTTAAGTATATTAGAAAGGTCAACCTTTGAAGCTCTTCCGCTTCCCTCTACATCTTCTCTTGCTTCAAGGAAATCTGTTCTTCCTACAAGTTCATCAACAGTCTTAACACCAAGCTTTGCCATATATTCACGAAGCTCCTGTGCGATAAATCTCATAAAGTTGACAACATATTCAGGCTTGCCTGCAAATCTCTTTCTAAGCTCAGGATTCTGTGTAGCAATACCAACTGGACAAGTATCAAGGTTACATACTCTCATCATTACACAGCCCATTGTTACAAGTGGAGCTGTTGCAAAACCGAATTCTTCTGCACCAAGCATAGCTGCTATTGCAACATCACGTCCGCTCATAAGCTTACCATCTGTCTCGATTATAACCTTATTACGAAGTCCGTTCATTGTAAGTGTCTGATGAGCTTCTGCAAGTCCTAATTCCCAAGGAAGTCCTGCATTATGTATAGAACTTCTTGGAGCTGCACCAGTACCTCCATCATAACCTGATATAAGGATAACCTGTGCACCTGCCTTGGCAACACCAGAAGCTATAGTACCAACACCTGCTTCTGATACAAGCTTAACTGATATTCTTGCATTCTTGTTGGCATTCTTTAAATCATATATAAGCTGTGCTAAATCTTCGATAGAATAAATGTCGTGATGAGGTGGTGGTGATATAAGTGATACACCTGGTGTTGAAAGACGTGTCTTTGCAATCCAAGGATATACCTTCTTTCCTGGAAGATGTCCACCTTCACCTGGCTTAGCACCCTGTGCCATCTTAATCTGGATTTCCTTAGCACTTACAAGATACTTGCTTGTAACACCAAAACGTCCTGAAGCTACCTGCTTGATAGCTGAACATCTGTTAAGTCCGTCAGCACCTACTGTAAGTCTGTCTTCATCTTCTCCACCTTCACCTGAGTTAGACTTGCCGTGAAGCATATTCATAGCAATAGCCATAGTCTCGTGTGCTTCCTTAGAGATGGAACCGTATGACATGGCACCGGTCTTAAATCTCTTAACGATAGAATCAACACTCTCTACCTGATCTATATTTATTCCCTTCTTAGGGAACTTGATATCCATAAGTCCTCTTAAGTTCTTAACGCCCTCTTCTTTATTAACAAGAGCTGTATATTCCTTAAATGTATTATAATCACCTGTACGTGCTGCAAGCTGTAAAAGATGTATTGTCTGTGGATTGTAAAGATGTTCTTCTTTTCCACTTCTCATCTTATGAGCGCCCTCACTGTCAAGAGTTGTATCTGTTGAAAGTCCAAGTGGATCAAATGCCTTAGAATGAAGTGTTTCCACATCTTCCTGAATATCCTTAAGTCCGATTCCTTCAATTCTTGATACAGTACCAGTGAAGTACTTATTAATTACATCTGAGTTAATACCAATTGCCTCAAATATCTTAGCACCCTGATATGACTGGATTGTTGAAATACCCATTTTAGCTGCAATCTTAACAATACCACTTATAATAGCATTGTTGTAGTCATCAACTGCTGCATAGTAATCCTTGTCAAGCATATTAAGATCGATAAGCTCCTGTATGCTCTCCTGTGCAAGATATGGGTTGATAGCTGATGCACCATATCCTAAAAGTGTTGCAAAATGATGTACATCTCTTGGCTCACCACTTTCAAGTATAACTGCCATACTTGTTCTCTTCTTAGTCTGTACAAGGTAATGCTGTACAGCACCTACTGCAAGAAGTGATGGAATTGCAACGTGATTCTCATCAACACCCCTGTCTGAAAGGATAATGATGTTAGCACCTTCTCTGTGTGCCCTGTCAACCTCTACGAATATATGGTCAATAGCCTTTTCAATTGATGTATTCTTATAATATGTAATAGGAATTGTCTCTACCTTAAAGCCTTCAACTTTCATATTCTTAATCTTTAAAAGATCTGTATTAGTAAGAATAGGATTGTTAATCTTTAAGTTCTTACAGTTCTCTGGCTTTTCCTCAAGCACATTTCCATCTTTACCAAGATATACAGTAGTTGAAGTTACAATCTTTTCTCTTATCGAATCAATAGGTGGATTAGTAACCTGTGCAAATAACTGCTTAAAATAGTTAAATAAAGGCTGGTGTCTGTTAGAAAGCACCGCAAGTGGTGTATCTATACCCATAGCTCCAATTGACTCTGCTCCATTAAGTGCCATTGGAAGTATTGATGTTCTGAAATCTTCATATGTATAACCGAAAGCTTTCTGTAATCTTGCTCTTTCTTCCTTAGTATGTGTTGGAACTTTCTTGTTAGGAATCTTTAAATCACAAAGATTTATAAGATTGTTATCAAGCCATTCACCATAAGGCTGCTTAGTTGCATACTGCTCTTTAAGCTTGTCATCATCAATAAGCTCTCCCTTAACTGTATCTACAAGAAGCATTTTTCCTGGATGAAGTCTGTCCTTAACTTTAATTCTACTCTCATCTATTGGAAGTGCACCTACTTCTGATGAAAGAATAAGATAACCATCATTAGTAATATAGTATCTTGAAGGACGAAGACCATTTCTATCAAGAACTGCTCCCATAATATCTCCATCTGAGAAGAGGATTGAAGCAGGTCCGTCCCAAGGCTCCATCA
Source organism: Lachnospira sp. CLA-JM-H23 (assembly GCF_040096425.1). Taxonomy (NCBI): domain Bacteria; kingdom Bacillati; phylum Bacillota; class Clostridia; order Lachnospirales; family Lachnospiraceae; genus Lachnospira; species Lachnospira sp. CLA-JM-H23. The sequence continues at coordinate 114,729 of NZ_JBBMET010000005.1, read as the reverse complement.
TTGTTGCATAATACTGGTAGAAGTCTTTCTTCTCCTGCTCCATAGCTTTATTATTGCTCCAAGGCTCTGGAATTGTAATCATAACAGCAAGTGGAAGTGGCATACCATTCATTACAAAGAATTCAAGAGTATTATCTAACATAGCTGAATCTGAACCGTTAGTATTAACAACTGGTGTTATCTTAGACATTTCATCTTCAAGATATGGAGAAACCATAGTTTCTTCTCTTGATAACATTCTATCTGCGTTACCTTTGATTGTATTAATCTCACCATTATGAACAATAAATCTATTAGGATGAGCACGTTCCCAGCTTGGGTTAGTGTTAGTTGAAAATCTTGAATGAACAAGTGCAATAGCTGACTCATAATCTTCATCTACAAGATCCTTAAAGAATGTTCTTAACTGTCCAACAAGGAACATACCCTTGTATACAATAGTTCTGCTTGAAAGCGAACAGACATATGTATCTTCTGCTGTCTGCTCGAATACACGTCTTGCAACATAAAGCTTTCTATCAAAGTCAATTCCCTTATTAACATCCTTAGGTTTCTTTACAAAGCCCTGCATAATGTATGGCATACAGTCAACTGCCTTTTTACCAAGTACATTAGGAAATGTTGGAACTTCTCTCCAGCCTAAGAACTCAAGACCTTCTTTTTCAACGATGATTTCAAACATCTTCTTAGCACGGTTTCTTGCAAGTTCGTCCTGTGGGAAGAAGAACATACCTACACCATACTCTCTTTCCTCACCAATCTTAATTCCAAGAGGTTTAACTGCTTTCTTAAAGAATTTATGTGATATTTGAAGAAGGATACCTACACCATCACCAGTCTTTCCCTCTGCATCTTTACCTGCTCTGTGTTCGAGGTTCTCAACGATGCTTAATGCGTCTGATACTGTCTGATGTGTCTTTACTCCCTTGATGCTTACAACTGCACCGATGCCACAGTTATCGTGTTCAAACTGTGGGCTGTAAAGTCCAGGCTGATTATTTTGATTTTCCATAGTCTGCTCATCCTTTCATATATAATCTGTAATGCAAGTCTTATCGTATGATTTGTATAATTAACAATCGTCTGATTTAACCCACAAATGTGGTAGACTTGTTTTTCTTGTGCTTAATATACTCCTATTTTTTTATCTTGTAAACTTTTTATTTGGTTAAATTATCAGATTATTCAATTATTTGTAATTTAATACATTATTATCTGACTATTTCATTGAATCAGCACTTAAAATATATTATACGCAAACATATTAATACATTTTATATATCAAGTCATCTTTCTATCAGCCCATATTCCAACATCACTTTATCATAAAATTTAAAATTGTGTCTAAATTGTTTATCTTTTAAGTTCCATTTTCTGCCCTTAAAACTAAAGTTGTAAAAAAATAAAGTGATAAAAGCCATATACCCTTGCTGATAGCTTTTATCACTTTAATTATTTAATATTTCGACATATTTTTTACAAACAATTATTAATTTAATTAACTTTATCAATCCGCTTATTAATTTAATAAATCTTTTTCTTCTTTTTTCCTTCTTTTCTTAACTATGAAATCCACCGCTTTCTGGCAGACTTTTAAGTTGACATTATTATGTATGCCTCCAAATTCTCCGTCAAGTGTCCACTTAACTTCTTCCTTTGACTCAAATGTTATATCCTTGGTCTTAAATGTATATACCATATCGCAGTCATCTATCTTCTGTGTTATAAAAGCATTAACTATTGCCTGTAAATCCATAGGATTCTTAATCTCCCTTATAAGGGTAACTTCAAACATTCCGTCCTGATAATCAACTCCTTCTGCTATAAGGCCTTTCATTCCGCCTATTGAGCTTGCGTTGCTAACCATTCCATATATAAATGAATCTTCCACATTAAGTTCGTCGCTCTTAATCTTCATTCTGCAAGCCTTAAGATTAGATAATCTCTTAACACCCTCAATAACATACGCCTGATGACCTAACACATTCTTAAGATCCTGCGGTGTTTCGTAGGCAACATCTGTAAATGCACCAAAAGCTGCCACATAATTAAAATATTTATGGTCATTGGCAATTCCTATATCGCATGGAAAGCTTTCACCATTGATTATATTGCAAGCAGCCCTGATCTTATCTGACGGTATTCCAAGACTCCTGGCAAAATCATTAGTAGAACCGCTTGGAATATAACCTATCGGTGGTTTAACTGTACTATATCCTGCTACAGCACTGACAATCTCATTAAGAGTACCATCGCCGCCACTGCATACAATAACATCATATCGTCCTTCATCAGCTTTAACTCTCTCAAATCCGTCCAGTGCTGCTTTCGTAGGATACACAGTAACCTCATAGTCCGCATTGGAGAATATCTGAATAATCTTTAACAAAGAATTCTTAATCTGAGCCTTACCAGAATTAGGATTGAATACAAAAAGCATTTTTTTCATAATAATCTCCATTCTTATCTAATCGCTTAAATTATATATAATTATATTATTAATAATAATTTACTATTATTATATTTATAATTATTTCATCTTAAATTATTCTCTTATCTGTCCCATTTATCGCAAAGTGAATTAATCTGGTCTGTAAACTTCGCAAGATCCTTATTCGCACCGCCCTCATTGTGTGCAATAACACTCATAAGTCTCTTACCAGCCGCAACAAGCCTGTCAAATACGCTCTTATTACGCTTATTAACTGTTGTTCTTCTGCTCTTCTTCTCCTTATTGCCCTCAGCAATCATCTGTCCTGTAATCAGGTCAAATGAAGTGCCGGTATATGGAGCATACGCATCAAAACCATATTCTTCTTTAAGACATTGTGTAAATTCTTCACACACACTGTCCTCACCGTGTACAACGAATACCTTTCTTGGCTTATTGGTAAATGCATTCACCCAATGAATCAGACCGTCTTTATCAGCGTGTCCGCTTGAACCCGGAAGCTGTGCAATCTCTGCTTTTACCTGAATTGGCTCACCAAATAACTTAATCTCGTCAATTCCGTCAACAATAATTCGTCCTGTTGTACCATTGGCCTGATAACCTACAAAAAGTATCGTACACTCTGGTCTCCACAGATTGTGCTTTAAATGATGTCTTATTCGTCCGGCCTCACACATACCAGATGCTGATATGATTACCTTAGGATTAGTATCAAAATTAATCATCTTGGACTCTTCACTTGATATGGCATATTTAAGCCCCGGAAAAGATAAAGGATTAATCCCCTGTCTTACAAGTTCAATCGCATCTTCATCAAAGCACTGCTCTACATTCTTACTAAACACCTCTGTAGCTTCAATTGCAAGAGGGCTGTCGACATACACATCAAAATCCCTGTCCATAAGTCCATCCGCTTTTATCTTTCTTATATGATATAAAAGCTCCTGTGTTCTTCCAACCGCAAATGATGGTATAACAACATTACCGCCTCTGTCAAATGTACGCTTGAATACTTTGACAAGCTCAGCCACATAATCAGGTGTTCCATTATGACTTCTGTTGCCATAAGTTGACTCCATAACAACATAATCTGCATCTGCAACTGTTGCAGGGTCCTTGGTTATCGGCTTATGAACATTGCCTATATCTCCAGAGAATACAAGCTTTCTTTCAACCCTGCCCTCTGGTGTATCTTCTGATGCCCATACTTCAATACTGGCAGAACCAAGCAGATGTCCTACATCTCTTAATCTTATGCTCACATTATCATCAATCTTTACAATCTTCTCATATTCAAGACCAACGAACTGCTTCATAACCTCATATACTGCTTTTGCATCATATAATGGAATAAATTCCTTTAAAGTGCCATTAGAACGCTTAGCCTTTCTGTTACGCCACTCAGCTTCAAACATCTGTATATGTGCACTATCTCTTAACATTATGTCACATAGCTGTACTGTCGCCTCTGTACAGTATATCTTTCCCCTGAAACCATTCACATAAAGAAGTGGAATAAGTCCTGAATGGTCAATATGTGCGTGGGTAAGAAGCACATAATCAACATCACACGCTGGAATTGGAAGCTCCTGATTCTCATACACATCATTGCCCTGCTCCATTCCGCAATCAATTAAAATGTTCTTGTCTGCCACCTGTAGATAATGGCAGCTTCCTGTCACCTCGTGATCTGCTCCTAAAAATGTTATTCTCATAAGCATACCCCCAGTCCAATATTCAATTAACACAATCCTGTTTAATATATGAAACACAGCCTTCTTCTATGTTCTATATTTTGTTAGATTTATTATAACATTTTATTCATTCTTTGTATATTTAATATTAGAAAATATAACATCTGCATTTCTTGATACGAACATTCCTACATATACATGAGCCGGGTCAATTGCAGTAAGCTTAAAATCATATCCGCCTGTAATAACATCACCCTTTCCAAACTTAGCCGCATATCCGTCAGAAGAAGATGAAAGCATAAGCTCATACTCCCCACCTTCTTTTATAACCTCATTCGTATCTTTTCCAAGCACAAGCTGTCCGCTTCGTCTTGCAAATGTAGCTGTCGCCTTCTCACCCTTTGTTATAAATAATGGTGCGGCGGCAACATAATCTCCTAATATGTCAGGCATATTCTTATCAATATAGCAGTCATCTCTTACCATAAGCCCAAAAGATACCTGGTCATTAGCAAATATTTTATTAACCTTAACTGTTGCTGTAAGAGTAAAATGCTCTGTTATATCAACTTTTTTATAATACATAGCAATGCCGTCTGTTACAGCAGATATCTTGCCTCTGTTATTTCTGACAGCTATGTTCATATCTCCATTAGCATCTGTTCCAAGAGTAAAGTCTGTATCATCAACTTCTCCTAATACATCACCAAATACAGCCGCCTTGTACTCTCCATAATCCTTAAACAATCTGCTGTCTGGAAGCTTATCGCTGAATACAACTGGAACATAATCTTTATTAGATACAAGAAACTTTTCTTTATAATCTAATGGGTTGTTATCAATGTTCACAACATTTTCCGACAGACCACTTATATTAAGTTCTTTCACTGCTGACATTATCATATAAGCATTAACCCTTGCTCCCCATATGTTAGTATGTGTATTATCAACGCTCAGCTTATTATTAGATGGCCACGCATGAAGATATATTGTATTATCAGATCCTAACTTTTCATATTCATCCCTGGTAAGCTGTGTCATATCTATAACCGGAACGCCAACGGCTTTTCCTAATTCTCTTACTGCAAGTGCATAATCTCCGCCTTTATACTGTGCAACGTCCTGTGTAATATGAAGTTCTGTGGCTTTCCATTCGCCAGATGCACTTCTTCTTACAATAGGAGTACAAAGTATAGGATAACAGCCTGCATTCCTTGCTTTCCTGATATAATTAACATATAAAGTATTAGCAAATGTTCCTTCTGTCATATAGTCACCAACAGGACTTGTATATCTTTCCTTCTCTGTCTTTTCATCATTGTGTCCAAAACCTATTAAAAGATAATCACCCTGCTTCATTCCATTAATAAGCGTATTATATTCAGGCTCTGAAAGATAACTCTTACTGCTTCTGCCAGATAATGCAATGTTGACAACCTTGACATTATCATTAAGGTACTTATCAAGCATTGTTCCATAACCATATCTTGGATAGTAGTATTTATCCTCAAAACTGCTTACTGTTGAATCTCCTATAACCCATAATGTACTCATAATCCATAACCTCGATTTCCATTAATTAATATGTCCTGTTAAGGTAATCGCTGCGGATATGCTCCTCCATAGCTTTTACCTCTTTCTCAAATTCTCTTGCTGAATACAAAAGACAGCCTGCTCCACGGATAATAACCTGCTCAAGTCCATCTGATGTAGCAACTGTTATATTATATTTCTTTCCATTCTCATGTGCAAACTTTTCTATATAATGGTCTGCCGTTTCTGCCTCTTTCGTGTATACAACGTGAATATTATGATAGTCCATATATTCTTCATGATGTCCTGATACCCTGTAAGCATCAAATACAACGATAAGCTCACACTTCTTCATACCCTGATAATTGCACATTATATCAAGAAGCTTATCCCTTGCACTGTCCATATTAATTCTTGACAATTCCTCAAGCTCGCTCCACGCGTGTATTATATTATAGCCGTCTACAAGAAGATACGATATTGAATTTGTCTGCTTCTTAGACTGCGAAGCTTTATACTGTCCATTATTATAGCTTCCACTGCCAGAGGCTGTTACATATCTTCCCATTTCATCAGAGGCTTTTCTTTTAGACATCTTACGTCTTTCATTATCACCCCTGCTGTTAGCAAAGTACGTCTGTGCCAGTATTCTGTCAACTTCATCTGTTCCAATCCATTCATCAGATACCGTTCTTGCTGCTTCTTTTGGTGTGAGAACTACATTTTCATTAGTTCCCACTGGATTAAGCACGCTGTCAACGTGTGCATAATCTTTGACTTCATACCAAGGCACATTAAAACCTGAACCGTGCGCACAGAATACTGAATCTGCTGGATTTCTTGTATCTCTCTCGGCTTCATATCCGATTTGTTCAATAACCTCATCTGTATTATGACAAGGTCTGTAGCCAGACATTTTAAGTCTTAATACTCCCTTTCCCCTAGTGTACGCATTAACCTCTGCCTGATAGTTACCAACAGTGGCAACAGGACCAGCACCCTTTATTACTGCTTCATCACCATTATCGTTAATCTCAAACTGTGCACCCATTCTCTCAAAGTCAGTCATAGCCCTGCCTATATACTGTCTGTCAAGTATTAGAGTGAATTCATAAAATGGCTCAAGCAGTACACTCTCTGCCTGCATAAGTCCATTTCTTACTGCCCTGTATGTAGCCTGCCTGAAATCTCCGCCCTCTGTATGCTTGTTATGTGCTCTGCCTGCAACAACCGTTATCTTAACATCAGTAAGTGCTGAACCTGTAAGCACACCCTTATGTGTCTTTTCGCACAGATGTGTATATATAAGCCTCTGCCAGTTCTTGGCAAGCATATCATCACTACAATCAAGCTCATACTGCATACCGCTCCCAGCTTCACCCGGCTCTAATATAAGATGCACCTCCGCATAATGTCTTAAAGGCTCAAAATGTCCGATTCCTTCAACTTTATCAGCTATGGTTTCCTTGTATACAATGCTTCCTTCAGAAAATGTCACATCACAATCGAAACGTTCCTTAATAATATTCTGAAGGACTTCTATCATAACAGGTCCCATAACCTGCACATGTATTTCTTTAAAGCTCTCATTCCATTCAATGTGAAGCTGTGGTTCTTCCTCCTCAATCATCTTAAGTTTAGGAAGCATCATAAGCGGGTCTGTTCCTGCTGGAAGATTAATCTTATAATTAAGCACAGGGGATAACACCGGTGCATTATCATTATTCTCCCTGCCTAATGCCTGTCCTGCATAGGTGCCCTCCAGCCCTGTTATTGCACATATACTTCCACATACAGCTTCATTTACCGAAGTGTACTTCTCACCTGAATATATTCTGATCTGGTTAATCTTCTCACCATTAATAAGCTGTTTAGCTTTAAGGCTTCCGCCTGTAACCTTAATGTGTGTAAGCCTTTCACCCCTGTCATCTCTTGATATTTTATATACTCTTGCTGACATATCCGACTGCTTATCATCACCATTTTCAGATACCTCACAATATTTATTCATAATATCAAGAAGTCTGTCCACTCCATCAAGTCTTAATGCAGAGCCGAATATTACAGGAAATACTTCTCTTTGGCTTATCATATTTCCTATAAGCTTATCATCAACAATGCCTTCATCTAACACCTGCTCTAATGCTTCTTCATTGCACACAGCAAGCTCTTCATAATCAAGCCTGTCAAAATCCACACATCCTGATGATAACTTATTCTTTAATTGTTCTAATATTCTATGCCTGTCTGTTCCCTGCTGGTCCATTTTATTGACAAATATAAACACAGGGACTTTTAATCTCTTTAAAAGTCCCCAAAGTGTCTCTGTATGTCCCTGAACCCCATCCATTCCGTTAATAACAAGAACAGCATAATCAAGCACCCAGAGCGTTCTCTCCATCTCTGCCGAAAAATCAACGTGTCCGGGTGTATCAAGCAATGTAACATCTAAATCTTTGTAGGTAAATACTGCCTGCTTGGAAAATATCGTTATTCCACGCTGTCTTTCATAATCATTATTATCAAGAAACGCATCTTTGTTATCTACTCTTCCAAGCTTTCTTATAGCTCCCGATGTATACAATATGCTCTCAGATAATGTTGTCTTACCTGCATCAACGTGGGCAAGCATACCTATAACAAGTTTCTTCACTACGTTTATCTCCAATTCAGTTATATATTTCCGGTCTTCTATCTCTGAATAATCCCCACGATAATCTGTCTGTCATATATTCATCTAAATCAAACTGTGCAACAAGTACTTCTTCTGTATCTCTTCCTGCTTCACATATGACTTCACCTGTATTATCTGTTATAAATGATGAACCATAGAACTTGAGTGAACTTTTCTGTCCACCATTTGCCTCGCAAGGGTCTACTGTTTCTATTCCAATTCTGTTAGCTGCCACCACAGGAACAAGATTACAGCCGGCGTGTCCCTGCATACACCTTCTCCAATGAGGCATACTGTCACATTCAAGTATAGGCTCACTTCCTATAGCTGTAGGATAGAATAATATCTCTGCACCATTCACTGCTAATGCTCTTGCCGTTTCAGGGAACCACTGATCCCAGCATATTCCTATACCTATATTGCCAAACCTTGTATTAAACACCTTAAATCCTGTATTACCCGGCGTAAAATAGAATTTCTCCTGATAATAATGGTCATCTGGAATATGTGTCTTTCTGTATATTCCAAGATTGCTTCCATCAGCATCAATAACCGTAACTGTATTATACAACACATTTATGTTTTTTTCATAAAAACTTACAATTATAACAACTCCAAGTTCCTTAGCAGTCTGTGTAAAATGCTGGACAGCATCATTTTCTTGTACGCTTTTGGCATAGGCGTAATATTCATATCTTCTCTCCTGACAGAAATACTGTCTTTCAAATAATTCTGGCAGAAGAATTATATTAGCTCCCTTTTTTACTGCTTCTCTTGTCATTTCATCAGCTTTTTTTATATTATCGCCGACATTATTACTGCACCGCATCTGAATTGCCGCAGCTTTTACTTTTCTGCTCATATTACCTCATTTCCGTGTCTGTCACACTAAAACCAATCTATAACCTATTACGCTTTGACTTCTTTTTATACCTTAATTGTGCCAGCAGCACTAATCTGTAACATATATACCACTTTAATATATCCTGTTATTGCGGTATCTGCTGTGTAATACAATGTATATTGCCTCCACCAACAATTATATCTCTTGCATACACACCAATAACCTCATACTCTGGCATAAGATTCTGAATAAGATCTACTGCCTGCTTATCTTTAACATCGCCAAACTGTGGAACAAGCACAATATCATTGGCTATATAGAAGTTAGCATAACTGGCCGCAAGCCGCTCTCCCGCTTCACGCATATCTTCTCCTGCTTCAAACACAAGACCCTTTAAATCATTATCAGTTATGCACACTGGGACATCCGGTATATGCAGTTTATGAACATTAAACTTACGTCCTCTGGCATCAGTTTCTCTTTCAAGCACCTTCATATCAGCCAAAGACATTGCATATTGAGGATCTTCCTCATTATCCGTCCACGCAAGAACTACATTAGCTGGTGAGGTAAATGCACACACATTATCAACGTGTTCATTAGTTTCATCATTATATATTCCATATGGAATCCATATAATTTTCTTTGCCCCTAGATATTTCTTAAGATTATGCTCAATCTGTTCCCTGCTCATATCTGGATTTCTTCCCTTGCTTAAAAGACAGCTGTCAGTTACTATAACCGTACCTTCACCATCACTGTGTATAGAACCTCCCTCAAGCACAAACGGATTGGCATCATAGCAATCATATCCTGTCATATTACAGAATTGCAGAGCTGCTTTATCGTCCTTTTCCCAATTCTTGTAAAGTCCGTCATAATCGCCACCCCACGCATTGAATTTCCAGTTAATCCCACGTACATCACCTGTATGTCCGTTTTTTACAAACGTGGGACATACATCTCTTGCCCACGCATCATCTGTTTCGATGCAGACTACTTCAATATTCCAGGCAGCTTTAATATCTTCACTGGCTTTATTACATTCTCCTGTTACAGCGTCTTTTATTTTCATAAATCTTGCTTCTGCCTGTGCATAGTGCTTCTCATCTGCTAATATATACACTTTTTCGTGTCTGGATATTATATGTGCAATATCCACAAATACATTCTGTGCAGCTACAGCATTATAAGGCCACGAGCCTGTCCTTACAGGCCATATCATAATTGTAGCCTTGTGCCTGTCATATTCTGCCGGCATATAATAGCCATCTTCTATAGGTGTAGTATCTGTTATTCTCACGAAAGCCTCCACTTAAAATCTTCATAACCAAATTCTTTAATAACCCGCACTTCTTTATCTTTCATTACCGCTATAGCTGGAAGTGGTATTCCATTAAATGTATTATTCTTTACCATTGAGTATATCGCCATATCCTCAAATACAAGCCTGTCCCCTATATTAATCTTACTGTCAAACTTATAATCACCTATAATATCTCCTGCAAGACAGGTATATGAAGACAGCCTGTATACATTTTCTCTGTATTCTTTTTTATCTTTATACTTCATAATATCTTCATTTTCCTGAATATCTTTACCAGCAGTAACATCTTTATATTCTTTGATATTTTTAATTATCTGTGCCCCCCGAAGTGGTGGTGTATATGGCATTTCGAGGACATCTGGCATATGGCACGCGGCAGAAGCATCAAGTATAAGCGTTTCGATTCCATTATCAACCTTATCTAACACCTCTGTAACAAGATAACCGGCATTAAGAGCAACAGCCTCGCCCGGCTCTAAATACACCTGTACATTATATTCACTCTTTATGTGATTAACGCAGCCAATAAGTGTATCTATATCATAATCTTTTCTTGTTATATGATGTCCACCGCCCATATTAATCCACTTCATATTCTTCATAATATGCCCGAATTTATCTTCAACTGCTTTAAGTGTAATTGCAAGTGCATCTGAATTCTGCTCACAGAGAGTATGAAAATGAAGTCCCTCAACTCCATTAAGAACTTCCTCATCTGCCTTGTTTAACATATCAATAGTTACTCCAAGCCTTGAACCATACGCACAAGGGTCATATATTGCATTATCACCCTGCGTAGATATTTCCGGATTAATTCTAAGTCCTATGCTGATACCGCTTCTTATACATTTTTCCTTATAACGCATAAGCTGCCCTATGGAATTAAATATTATATGGTCACATATTTTTACAAGTTCATCTATATCCTTTTCTTTGTAAGCAGGAGCATAGACGTGATTTTCTTTATTCATCTCTTCCCTGCCAAGCCTTGCCTCATACAATCCACTTGCTGTTGTGCCACTTATGTATCTGCCAATTAACGGATATTCATAAAATGCTGAAAATGCTTTCTGTGCAAGCAATATTTTACATCCTGTTTTGTCTTCAACATATTTTAAAATTTCAAGATTATGAACCAGAATATTCTCATCTATAATATATGCTGGTGTTGTAATATCATCTATTGTCATCAACTCTTATATCCTCTATTCTACAAGCTGTGGATTTTCCTCAACTACCCAAGGAAGTCCCCATTTATTAAGTGCTTCCATATATGGATCAGGATCAAATTCTTCCACATTGTATACACCTGCTTTATTCCACATTCCTGTGACAACCATCATTGTTCCTATCATTGCAGGAACTCCTGTTGTATATGATATTGCCTGTGATTCAACTTCCCTGTAACATTCCTGATGGTCACATACATTATAAATATATATTGTCTTTTCTTTTCCATCCTTTCTTCCCCTGAATATACAGCCAATGTTAGTCTTTCCTACTGTTCTTTCTCCCAGCGTAGCAGGATCTGGAAGAAGTTCTTTTAAGAGCTGTATAGGAACAACTTCAACACCATTGACTTTTACAGGGTCAGTTCTTAACATTCCAACATTCTCAAGACATTTCATATGTGTAAGGTAGCTCTGTCCAAATGTCATAAAAAATCTTATTCTTTTAACTCCCGGAATGTTTTTAGCAAGCGATTCTATCTCCTCGTGATGTAAAAGATACATATCCTTCATTCCAACCTGTGGAAAATTATATTCTCTCTTAATAGACATAGCTGGTACTTCTACCCAGTGTCCATCTTCCCAATATGAGCCAGGTGCTGATACTTCTCTTAAATTAATCTCTGGATTAAAATTAGTCGCAAAAGGATAGCCGTGATCTCCGCCGTTGCAGTCAAGAATATCAATTGTGTCTATTTCATCAAAATAGTGTTTAAGTGCATATGCTGAGAATACACTTGTTACACCAGGATCAAAGCCCGTTCCTAAAAGTCCCATTATTCCAGCTTCTTCAAATTGCTTCTTATAATTCCACTGCCAAGAATAATCAAAATAAGCTGAAAAACCTTCTTCCTTACATCTTTTTTCATATATAGCTCTCCACTCAGGATCTTCGGTATCTTCTGCTTCATAGTTAGCAGTATCAATATAATGCACCTTTGTCTTAAGGCAGGCATCCATTATTGTTAAATCCTGATATGGAAGTGCAAGGTTAAGCACTGCCTCTGGTTTATAGCTTTCAATAAGCTTCACAAGTTCTTCTACATTATCTGCATCAACCTTTGCTGTTGTAATTACTGTCTTTGTATCAGGCTGTAATTTATCCTTTAAAGCATCACATTTGCTCTTAGTCCTGCTTGCTATACATATCTCTGTAAATACATCACTGTTCTGACAGCACTTGTTAATTGCCACTGTTGCAACTCCACCACAACCTATTATTAATACTCTGCTCATAATTATCCTCCATTCTTTAAGCCCTGTTTATTAATTATCTTAACGCTTTCTTTTTAAACACTGTCTATTACTCTTTTCAGGTTTTCTTCTCATTTTCTTCTTCTTCAAGCATCTGTTCTACATAACCCGGAAGCATAAATGCTCCCCTGTGAAGATTAGTTGTATAATATCTTGTCTTTATACCTAACTTCTTCCATTCCTCCGGTCTGAAATCATCAAGCGGATGATATTTCTTGGAAGCAAATCCAAACAGCCAATAGCCTGATGAACAAGTTGGTATATGTGCCTGATATACACGGCTTACAGGAAATGCCTGATATGCCTTTCTGTGCATTTTCACACATTCATCTTTATCTTCTGAATAAAACGGACTTCCATGCTGATATACCATAATGCCATCACTTTTAAGTGCTTTATAACAGCTTCCATAAAATTCTTTGGTGAATAAACCTTCTGTATATCCAAATGGATCTGTCGCATCATTAATTATCAGGTCATAATCACCCGTCTTATTTCTTAAAAATCTTAATGCATCCTGAATATACACATTAACCCTGTCATCATCCAGTCCACAGGTAAGCTCAGGAAAATGCTTTCTACATACTTCAACAAGCATTTCATCCGGTTCAACAACATCTATTCTTTCTATACATTTATAATTGATAAGTTCTCTTGCAACTCCGCCATCGGCTCCACCGATTATTAATACATTCTTTACATCAGGGTGGACTGCCATTGGAATATGGGTTACCATCTCATCATATATAAACTCGTCTTTTTCAGAAAATAGTATCTCTCCGTCTAATGCAAGAAATTTACCAAATTCATCTGAAACAAGCACATCAATCCTCTGACAGTCACTCTCCACCGAACACAATTGTTCTTCTATTCTCATTGAAAGCTTCACATTGCTTGTATGAAGCTCTGAAAACCACATCTCCATATTAAATAATCCTCATTTCCTGTATATACTTTCATATGGCTCTTCCACAATTATCTGTCTATACCAGAACCTTTAATTTATTAACGCTCTTGTCTTCTGTTCCCTGCATTGAACAGCCTTTTTCTTTAACATACAGAATATACTGTATAATCTCGTCTGTAATCATCTCTCCCGGTGCTAATATCGGAATTCCCGGAGGATAACACATAACAAATTCTCCTGATATTCTTCCCTCAGTCTTCTCAACTGGCAGGGACTCCTTGGCAGAATAGAAAGCTTCCTGAGGTGATCTGGCTACTATTGGACTTATGAATTCTCCGCTTAACATTCCAGTACTGTCTTTTTTATATATTCTGGCTATATCTGCCAGAGCTCCGACAAGTCTTTCTATATCCTGTAATCTGTCTCCGATAGATATATAAGCAAGGATATTGCTTACATCTCCGAATTCTATCTGGATATCATATTCATCTCTTAACAGATCATATACTTCAATTCCAGCAAGTCCCAATCCAAGCGTATGAACTGACAATTTGGTGACATCATAATCATATACGCTTGTTCCATTAACAAGTTCTTTTCCATACGCATAGTATCCGCCTATTTCATTAATCTCCATGCGTGCATATTCTGCCATATCCATTACCTTTGCAAATGACTCTTCACCCCTTAAGGCAAGATTTCTTCTTGAAATATCAAGACTGGCAAGCAAAAGATATGAACCACTTGTCGTCTGCGTAAGATTGATAATCTGTCTGACATAATCAGCATTAACACCTTTATTCGTAAGAAGTATCGAACTTTGTGTTAAAGAACCACCCGATTTGTGCATAGATACTGCCGCCATATCAGCCCCTGCTGCCATAGCAGAAACTGGTAATTGCGGCTGGAAATATAAATGTGTTCCGTGTGCCTCATCAGCTAACACTTTCATTCCGTATTCGTGTGCCAGCTTCACTATTGAACATATATCAGAGCATATTCCATAATATGTAGGGTTATTTACAAGCACTGCAACCGCATCAGGATTTTCTTTTACAGCTTTTCGTACTGACTCCAGATTCATACCAAGTGAAATACCAAGCTGATGATTAACCTCCGGATTAACATATACAGGAATTGCACCGCATAACACTAAAGCATTAATGGCACTTTTATGCACATTCCTTGGAAGTATTATTTTATCTCCTCTCTTACAATTCGATAATATCATCGCCTGCACAGCAGATGTCGTTCCACCTACCATAAGAAATGCGTTCTCTGCACCAAATGCCCTGGCCGCTAATTCTTCTGCATCCCTTATAACTGATACCGGATGACACAGATTATCTAATGGCTTCATAGAATTAACATCTATTCCAACACATTTTTCTCCTAATAATTCCACTAATTCAGGATTGCCCCTTCCTCTTTTATGACCCGGAACATCAAATGGTACTACTCTTTTTCTTCTAAGCTTTTCCAGTGCTTCATATACTGGTGCTCTTGTCTGATCATTAGACATCTCCCTTACCTCACATACATTAAAAATAATTTCTTTAAGCACTGCCAGAAAATTTCCATAATTATGTAAAATCTTATAATTAAACTTCATAAACAGTGCAGTTTTTCTTAATCACACAAAGCTTCCTAAATTACACAAAAAAGGTGGCAGTGCTTACACACTTACCACCTTATTAGTCATAATATAATATCAACATCATTACATTAAAATATATCTGTAACTATACAGTATAATGTCATAATATATACGAAATCAGCGAATATATTTCATAGACGACTTGTCTATGTCATACAAATATGCGTCACTCTTTATTGACCGTTTCACAAGATGATGTGCTTGGCACAGATTATAAAGTAATCAACTTAAAAAACAGAGCTTAATGCTCAATCAATAATAATAATGTGGTTCTACCACACCGGCAACCGACCCGCCTGTCCGTTAGGCTTAACTTTATCCTGATATGCTGTATAACTACTGCACACCTAAGATACAAGTGGTCATATTTGTATGAAATCATATACTTCCTGACTCACACGAGTAAATAATATCATATATTAATGTTATATGTCAATTATTATCTGACAATCTTTTGTCTATCTTTTATCTATTTATAATATTCCTACAGCTTTCTTAGCCAGCCTGTCGGCTTCCTCATTACCTTCAACACCTGAATGTCCCTTAACTTTAACAAAATTAATGGCTATCTTATCTTTTACTGACTGCATATAATCATAATAAGCTATAGTACCTTTCTTATTACGCTTCCACTCTCCAAGTGCCCACGCTCTTATTCCCATATAATCAAAATATATATCTACACTTTTAACGCCAAGTTCTATTGCTTTCTCTACTGCCGCCATACTTCCAAGAATTTCACCGGCTACATTACGCATTGAAGCCATTTCACTATCACTGCCACTTCCTGTAATGATATATTTTTCATTATTATATACAAGAAATCCGCCATATCCATAGACACCCGTTACTATATTAAAAGAACCATCAACATACGCATAGCTCTCACTCTGGACATCATTATTCTTAAGCCTGCCAATATATTCAAGAGCTTCCTGTTCAGTTGTAAAGCTTTTATATTCAGCTCCGGCATATTGGAACACCTGACTTTTACATTCATCCCATGTTCTATATATTCCTGTATTTCTGCCTTTTCTTACTGCATAATATTTAGCCGCCATTATCAACTGCCTTTCTGTTAATCTTAATACACTCTTATAACACCAGCTATATTCTTAACTGCTGAAAGTCCCTTAAATACAGCCATAGCATCATTAAAGTTCTTCTCAAGAACTTCTGCTGTTATAATAACAAGTTCAGCAACTCCGTCTTTGCCGCTCTTCTGAACTACCTGTGCTATGCTTACACCGCTGTTACCAAGAACGCTTGCAATATTGGCAAGAACGCCCTGCTTGTCTGCAACTTCAAGTCTTAAGAAGAATTTGCTCTTAGTATCTGTTATATCCTTCACTTCAAGATTCTTATAACAGCAACAGCCAATTCTTCCGCAGGAATCGTGTACTATATTTCTGCATACATCAATTATATCACCTACAACTGCACTGGCAGTCGGCATCTGTCCTGCACCTCGTCCCATAAACATTGCATCATCCATAGCCTTACCGTGTACAAATACAGCATTAAAAGCATCATTAACATTTGCAAGAGGATGATTATTAGGTATGAGCATTGGGTGAACCTTTACTTCAATTCCGTCCTCTGTATTCTTGGCAACACCTAAAAGCTTGATTACATAGCCAAATTCCTTGGCATACTTAATATCATCTGCGGAAATCTTAGTAATACCTTCTGTGTATACATCAGCAAATGTTACTCTTGAGTTAAATGCAATAGAAGCCATAATAGCTATCTTTCTTCCTGCATCGTATCCTTCCACATCTGCTGTCGGGTCTGCTTCTGCATAACCTAACTCTGTAGCCTTTGCCAAAGCTTCTTTGTAGTCCATTCCACTCTCTGTCATCTTAGTAAGAATATAATTAGTCGTACCATTAACAATACCCATAATCTCTGTGATATGGTTACCAGTCATACTCTGCTTTAATGGTCTGATAATTGGTATTGCACCAGCTACAGCCGCCTCAAACTGAAGGTCTGCTCCTGCTTTATTAGCCGCATTGCCAACTTCCTCTCCATACTCAGCAATAAGATCCTTATTAGCTGTAACAACCTGCCTGCCAGCCTTAAGTGCCTCAAGAACATAATCCTTAGCTGGATGAATTCCACCCATAAGCTCAACAACAATGCTGATATCCTTGTCATTAATTATATCTTCCCACTTATCTGTAAGAATTTCATCTGGAATACCTTCTCTTTTCTTAGATAAATTTCTTACAAGAACCTTCTTAATAACAAGTGTTGCTCCTGTCTTATGCTTTATCTCATCACTCATAGCCTCACATAATTTGTATGTTCCAAGTCCTACTGTTCCTGCTCCAAGTATAGCTGCATATATTACTTTATCCGACATTTTAATTATTTCCTCCATATTTTTACATTTATAAGGCCTGGCTGCCGCCACAGCAATATAATTTCATTATAATAATTCATTAATAACAGCAGTTACGATTACCACTTCAATAATTGTATTAATCTTAATTATGCCAGAGACAAATTCTATTCCGCCTCCCGACAATACACTATCCTCTTAAATTCTTAATAAACGAAGATATTCTTATAATAGATATAAGGTCACTTAAGCCCTCAACCATAAGCACAATTCCAACAAACATCATAAGTACAGTTGATGAACCAAATGGGTTAAATAATGCAACAACACCCATAACAACCATTAATGCTGCAACAATTGCCTCTATCCACCAGCGCTGTGCTTCCATATGATAGAATTCTATTGCATACTGAAGCTTTAATATACCGTCAATAATAATTATTATGGCAATAGCTGTTCCAAAAAATACTGCAATAGCTTCTGGTCTCATAACAAAGAATATTCCAAATGCAAGTAATGATATGCCCTGTACAAGTCCGAATGATACGAATACATCTTCCCTTGACATTCTGAAATATGTCATAAGCCTTAACACTCCCCATACGCATAATGCAATTCCTACTGCCCTGCATATGATAATCTGTGATACCTCAGGAAATATTGTAAGGAAAAGACCTAACACAAATAACGCTATTGATATAATTATAAGTTCGATTTTAATTCCCCTAATCTTTTTAATCATAATGTGCCTCCATTCCTGCACCAGTCAAAGGTGCATATTAATATTATTAGTATAGCACAGCAAAGTATTCTTTAGCAACTTACTATATAACTACGGCAATAATTATAATGCAAAAATACCTTTCTGTTGTTAAGGATTGTCCCTGCAACAGAAAGGTATTCTTATCTTCATATAATCATTGTATTTTGTTGTTTTATCTTTTGATACTTAATGTATCCATATATATCAATATCTATATATAATTATCACAATACTGATATATTAACCCGCATATATTATGCTCTATCCATAGCCTGTTCAAAATCTCTAGTTCCTGCAAAGATTTCGTTCTTGTATGGATTCTTCTTCTGTTCAATAGCTCTCTTAATGATAACTGAGATACAGATTACGTTAGCTACTACTGCAAGAATAGCCATTACACCCTGAGCAACTGGATATGCACCTGCGGCATTCATCTGCTCTAATGTATAATGTGTAAGTTCCATTCCTGACTTAGCTCCTGTGTACTTGTAAAGGACTGGAAGTGTAGCAAATATTCCGTCAACCTGGAATAATGGAACTACCTGTGCGAACATACACCATATTGCAAGTGTATTAGCACGGTTCTGAATCCAGCCACCCTTGTTCCATAACGCATTAGCAAATGTAGGAGCAAGAAGTAATGCAACACCACAATACCAAGTATGTGTTGGAAGGTTGTTATATGTATATGTGAAGTTCCATATATCATATGCAACAATGAACCATATTGTCATATCTGGCCATAACATATCATCCTGCTTCTTTGATGAGTAAATCCCCCACCAGCCTGTCATACAGAAGATATTGATTAAGCCTGCGATACCGTTAAGCCAGTTCCACCAGCCACCGTAAAGCCATACACCCTCGTTAGAGAACCACCAGCCGCCATTAATTCCACCTTTGATTGCTGATTCAAAATCACTACAAACAGCGATAAGAATATTAATGGCAACGATTAAGAATGGGAATACTTTAAACCATTCTGTCTTACCTATGCTCCACTTATACTTAAGCATCATAAATCCGATACAGCCTGCTGTAGCGGCATAAAGCTTAGCATAATGGAACCATCCATTCATATATCTATATGTAGTATTATTAAGTGCCCATGAAGCACCCTGTGCAGCTCCTATCTGGATAGCCACAAAATAGATTGTAAGTGCGATTGGAATTATAATAAAGAATAACAATCCACCAAATTTAGAACGTCTTGCAAGTTCGTTACAGATAACGAGTCCTGCAAAGACAAGAACACAGCCTAATAACTGGTAAATGGCACCTTCGCCATAAATCTGAAACAACATATTACACGCCTCCGATCAAATAATTGATTATATGTTATCAATATTTTACAACATTTTAATATTTTTTTCAACAATTTAATCGTTTTTTCGTATAATTTTCGATAAATTTATAACAATCATTTTGTACATCCAAATACTTTTATTCTTCTATTTCCATTTTCTCTGATGTAATTCTAATATTGCCAACAGCTTCTTTAACCTGCTTTGCATACTCAAGGTTCTGTTCACTCATATTATGTACCTGCTCGGCATTGACTGTTACTTCCTGCGTAACTGCTGATAACTGTGAAATATTCTCTACAATCTTATTATTAGAGTCTGAAAGACCTGCTATTTCTTTATTAACAACATCAATATGCTCTATAAGTGTTTCTATATTCTTGTTAAGCTGTTCAAATGTATGTGCCGCTTCAATTATTCTCTCGCCCTGCTCTTTAGTTGCCTCAACGGAAGAATTAACAGATACAACAACTTCATCTGCATTATCATTAAGTTCATTAGTTATCTTAGTAATATCTTCTGTAAAATTCTTTGTCTGTTCTGCTAACTGTCTTATCTGCTCAGCAACAACCGCAAAGCCTCTTCCTGCTTCACCAGCTCTTGCACTTTCAATTGAAGCATTAAGTGCTAAAAGGTTAGTCTGGCTTGATATATTAAGTATCATTCCAGCAATATTTTCCACGTTCTTAGTCTTTTCCTGTAATCTCTGCATAGACTCAGTAACAGACTTATTAGTATCTGTTATCTGCTCAGACTGCTTTCTTAATTCGTCCATAACAACAATATTCTTCTGTATACTGTCGTTAGAATTAACAGCCAGCTCAACCATCTGATCAGAAGCCTTTCCTGTATGTTCAATAGCCTCCTGTATAGTTGTTGTCATACTGCTCTGCTCTTCTATGCTTGTCGCTGTCATATTAGTTGCCGCAGATATCTCTTTCATACTGTTAGTTACCGTATTAGTTGTATCAACGAGTTCATTGATAAGCTTATCACTCTTCTTAGTTTCATTGCTGACAACACCTGATACCATAATTATATTATCTAAAATCTCTTTTATTCTGCTATGTTCATCTTTAGCCGAATTAACAGCATCATCATTAAACAGAATTGTTAATTTACCAACTTCCAATATAACAACACCTATAAGCACTATCATAAATATTGAACATACTGCATTAACGTCCTGTCCATATATTCCCTTTGAAGCCTGCACAGCAGTTACAATTATGTATAAAATCAACATTCCTGCCGCAGTTCTTTTCAACGACTTCTTCTCATAATAAGGAATCTGAAGTATAAATATTCCAAGAATAGCATAACTGATAAAGCTTGCATCTGTCTGCACACCAATTAACAGATATTCTATTCCAATCTCAATAGTTGACATAACCTTTAAATATCTTGTCGCTGTATTCTTTCTGTAAACTATGACATTAACAGCTACAAATACAGCAATAAGTGCTGTGTTACAATACACAACTACTGATGGAATATTGTGATTAAACTGCTTCATCCACAGATAAAAAAGAAACATCAAACCAAGTAGAGAAGTCGCCACTATATAGAACCTATTCATTCTTCTGTTTCTTTCACTCACATCTGTGTATTTATATTTATCCTGCATTAAAAAAATACCTCCTCCGTATGTTACTATCTTTAATAGTACCACAAAAGGAGATATTTTTCTATAGTTTTATAATTATTTCAATTATTTCTCACTTTTATATCAGCTTTGTAAGCTTCTTATACATATCCTCAACAATCATTCTTATATCACGGCCCTCCTGAACAATTGTTATATCTGCATATTTCTCATAGAGCCTTTTTCTGTCCTCAAAGATTTCTTCTACTGTAGACTTGCCGTTGGATACAACACCTCTTTCTTTAAGGCTCCCTAATCTGCTCTCAAGCTCTTTTTCTGAAACTTTTAAATATATAACTGTTCCTATCTGCTTAAAATGCTCCATAGCCTCATCTCCATATACAGCACTTCCACCTGTTGCTATAATTGTATGCTCTGGAGATATTAAACAATTCACATCATTCTCAATCTTAATAAAGCCAGTATCGCCATTTTCTTCTATAAGCTGCTCAAGCGTCTTTTTATATGTATCCTGAATCACAATATCAGAGTCTATAAATGAATATCCTATCTTCTTGGCAAGTACAACTCCAAGTGTGCTTTTACCGCTTCCCGGCATACCTATAAGTATAATATTGTTCTTTGACATTTTACTCCTCGTTCCTTCCTGCAACTTAACGCAGCGTTACAGTACTATTCTCTATTCATCTTTACTGTCTATTATCATCTGCAAAATGCTGACTTCTTTCATTACATCATCTAAAAGATTATTAATATTCCTGCTTCCATTAATAGTCTTATTACTGAGTTCCCGTGTATTCTCTGTGTTGGCAAGAAGCTCTTCACTGAATGCACTAAGGCTTTCTATCTGCTGTGTAATCTCATTGTTGCTTGTTGTGATATTATCCATATAATTGTATTCTTCGTCTATCTTTACCTGAATATCCCTTATGTCATCTCTTATCGCATCAAATGATTTCTTTGACTGGTTCACTAATTCCATCTGGTTCTCATTGGCCGAAAGAAGATTATTAACACTAAACCCAGCTTTCTCAGCCTGCTCTACCAGTGCTACGATAATATTCTCTATCTCCTCTGTTGACTTTTGTGTCTCCTCTGCAAGCTGCTTAATCTGCTGTGCAACTACTGCAAAACCAGCTCCTGCCTCACCTGCTCTCGCAGCTTCTATGCTTGCATTAAGTGCAAGGAGTGCTGTCTGTCTTGTAATTCCGTTAATCATTCCAAGAATCACTTTAGCTTCTTCTGTCTTAGCTGTAAGCTCATTCATGGCACCACTTACATCACTGCCAATATCACTGCTGTTCTTTGATACATTTTCAAGCTGTTCCATATTGATATTGCCTGTCTTAGTAATATCTGTTGTTGTATCGAACTGCTTCTTGATATCCTCAATAATCGTTCTTGCATTCTCTGTAAGCTCCCCAATACTCTCTGTCATCTCAAGCTGGTTCTGCACTGTTCCTGCAAGCTCATTAGCACCTGATACCATCTGTGATACTGCAAGCTGGCTTCCTTCCGCCTGTTCCTGCATATTCTTTGACTCATCATTGATATTGTCAATCTCTTTGCAGAGGTTATCATTAGCTTTGATTATCTTATCAAGCATATCATCAGTCTTAGCCTTCTCTGCTTCAATTGTCTCAAGCTTATAAGCTGATATATGTCCAAGTACATCTGTTGTAATATAAGAAAATGCTACAACAAGTGTCATAAATGCAATCTGTATTTCATAATCAACCATATCACTGCTTGTTATTCCAACATTAACATATTGGATAATAATATATACAATATTAATAAGTGCACTTGCAATACCAACCTTTAAGGTATACTTTTTATCTGCAAACATAGATATTGCAATTATCATAGGAATTGCATAAGTAAATGAAAGAATACTTACTGATGTCCATAATACAAAGGCATATAATATTCCATAGCCTATTGCCGTAATTGACCTGACTATTTTACTCTCAGCATTTTTCTTATATGCGAATGCTGCCATAATAACCGGCACAATAAGAATAATCGAAAATACAAACACATATCCTGCCGTTCTATTTCCCTTAACAAGTTCCATTATATATGCCGCCAAAAGTACCATTGATATAATCAAGTAGCACTGCAGCAACTTTTTATTAACATAGCTTTTTTCGTTTAAATTGTTACCATCCTTAGTGTCTTTAGCCATGAGAAAATCCTCCATATTAATTGGCGTGAAGTTAAAAGTTACCAGTTAAGTTTATCTGTCTGCAGGAATTATAAATATCCATATAAGCGAGCTTATAAGAAGCATCATCGGATAGAAAAGAACCGGAAGTATCTGAAATGCTGACATCTCATAACCAAGCTCATTAACCGCTGATATAGCAACAAGCATCTGTGCTCCATAAGGAATAATCCCCTGAAATACACACGAAAATGTATCAAGAAGCGAAGCTGCTTTTCTATTGGATATTCCATAATCTGCTGCCATCTCCTTAGCGATTGGATTAGCCATAACTATCGCTACTGTATTATTCGCTGTTGCAATATCCATAGCCCCGACCAGAAGCCCCATACCAAGCTGTCCGCCTTTCTTTCCTTTAAAGGTTCTTTTAACCCAGCCTAGAAGTGCCGTAAATCCGCCATATTCCCTTATTAAGGCACACATAGCAGACACAAGAATGGCAACCATACAGGTTTCAAACATTCCAGATACGCCCGAACCCATACTTGTTATTAATTCAAATACACCAATATGACCTGTCACAAGCATAATAAATGTTCCTGTTACAATTCCTATCAGCAGCACAACGAATACATTTATTCCTGCTATTCCACCAATAAGCACGAATACATATGGTATTACCTGAACAAGATTATACTCGTGTGTTACTCTTCCTGAAATATCTGTTCCAAATGAAAGTATAAGTATAATTACAAGTGTGACAACCGCTGCCGGAAATGCAATCCAGAAGTTCTCCCTGAACTTGTCTCTCATAGCACAATCCTGTCCATTGCACGCCGCAATTGTTGTATCTGATATAAATGATAGGTTATCACCAAACATCGCACCGCCCATAACAGATGCAACACATAGTGCCATATTAAATCCAGAAGCCTCTGATACCGCAGCCGCAATCGGTGTTATAAGCGTTATCGTCCCAACTGATGTACCCATCGCTGTTGACACAAAACATGCAACAATAAAAAGCACTGCAACTGCAAACTTAGCTGGTATAAGATTAAGCATAAAATATGCCACACTTTCTGCACTGCTTCTTCCAACAACACCTACAAACACACCTGCTGTCAGGAATATAAGAAGCATAGTTATAATATTCTTATCAGCAAGCCCGCCTGCCATAATCTGTAACTTTTCATCAAAAGATACATCTCTGTTCTGTATACACGCTACAAGTATTGCCGCAAGAAATGCTACAATAATAGGTATGTTATAAAATCCCATTGGTATCTTACATATATATTCAAATATAATGCCAAGTCCAAGGTATAGCACCAGAAATACTAAAACCGGCAATAATGCTGTTGCATTAGACTTTTTCAAAATAAAAATCCTCCAAACATAATATATAGTTAAATTATCTTAATCTAAACTATTATATTACATTTGGAAGATTAAGTATAGTGTGAAGCTGCTATATATTAAATTTATATATTAGAATTTCTTAAATACCTGGACATAACCCTGAAGCTTCTGTCCTATAATAATATTATTCTCTGCCTCTTTTTCTATATCATCTATAGAATTGACAATTCCGCTCACACCATCAGCCGCTTCATTAATACCCTTAGTACTTTCATCTATTGTAGTTGAAATATCACTAATTCCTGAATTCATCTCTGCCATTGTGTTCTTTAAAGTTCTGGCATTTTCTGCAAAATTCTTTAATATATCATTAACTCTTGAAGCATCATTTCTATAATCATTGGTAATGCCGCTAAATTTTTCATAATCTGCAAGTATGCTTTCATCAACATAATCTATAAGTCGCTGTGAATCGCCTGTAAGTGCTGATACGCTTTCTGTGACAATAAGACTTATCTCCTGAATATTATTAGCTATATTTCTGCTCTCATCAGCAAGATTTCTTATCTGCTCTGCAACAACCGCAAATCCCCTTCCTGCTTCTCCGGCTCTTGCCGCCTCTATGCTTGCATTAAGTGCAAGCATATTAGTCTGTGATGATATATTTAAAATATCATCAGTAAGCTGCTGTATTCTTTCAACCTGACGGCTGTTCTCAATAGAACCTGTAAGTCCTTCTCTTATATTCTGTACCATAGCATTAGCTGCTTCCCTGCCACGATTAGTATCCTGCATATATTTAACGGATTTGTTCTGTATATCACCAGTTATCTTATTGCCCTGTTCTATCTGCTCATTGACATTGACAATTGCCTCAAATATATTATCTGCACCTGCATTAATCTGTTCTACTGTTGCAGACACTTCCTGCATAGAAGCCGCCATCTGCTGCATTGCCGCTGATACCTCATTAGCATTGTTATTAACATCTGCCACCTGTAAGTTCATATTATCTGATGATGTCCTAAGCACCTCAGACTGTACATTAATATCCTTCATTATGAGCTGTAACTTCTCAATAAATATATTAATTCCGTCTACCAATATGCCAATTTCATCATCCGACATAACATTAATTCTTGCTGTAAGGTTGCCATTATTATCCTCAATATCTTCTATCATATTATTAAGCTGGCTGCTTGCTGACTTTAGAGGTCTTATAATTGCAAATATCATTAAAGTAATTGCCACACCCATAATAATCATAACTACAAGTATTGCAGAAAATGCTTTTACTGATAAAGAATACTGGCTGTTAAGTTCATCTGAGGCACTGCTTACCTGTGCACTTATTAAAGCGTTAAGGTTATCTGCCGCATTTTCAAGCTTAGTTGTTATGCCATCATTACCTTCAGCTGTAAGCACAAAGAAATCATCCATACTTGAACTGTCACCACTTAAGATTGACTGGATTTTACTGCTGTATTCATCATATACTTCTTTATATTCACTAAGTCCTTCAAGAACCTCTGCATTGCCGAACTTATTAATTACGGCTTCAAGCTCATCAAATGTATCTGTCAATGTCTGAATTACATTCTCCATATTTTCCTGCATATCTGTAGCATTATCCTTAGTATCACCTGACTGTTGTGCCATACCCTGCTTTGCTGTATCTGTTCCCGACTGTCCTGCACTGTTATCAGCAGCTCCTGCTGGCTGTGTGTTGCCACCAGCATTATTACTGTTGTTATCAGTTATATTATTTCCACTATTATCACTGTTACTGCCTGCTGTATTGTTATTACTGCCGCCATTAACACGGCTCTGCATTCTGAATGCTGCCGAGCTGTTGGCATATTTCTGCACCTTTTCAATTGATGTCTGTGTATCTGCCATCAATGTTACTGCCTGCATACACTCATTGGATATATTCTGGCTCTTATCATTCATACTGTTAATAAGTATCATTCCCATTATTATTCCTGCCGCACCTGCCGCGAACAATACGCCAACAAGCACAAGTATTTTTGCACTAATCTTTTTTCTCATTGTAATCCTCCGTTTCTATGTAAAAATTGTTTGTTTTTACTTAGATATTTTTGTTTGAACATATGTTAACTAAAATTTGTGATTGAATAATGGAAAATTTGTGGAAATTTAATGAACTGCTTCTATAGAAAAAGCAGGTATTCTATAGTATAATAAACTAATATTAAGCTAAGATTTGACATTTAATTAAGTATTTATATTAGGAATTGGGGAGTAATATGATTACTAGACATTTTATGAGAACCAGGCAGCTTAAACCAGGAATGAAGCTTGACCAGACAATTCTGGACCGTACAGGACGAAACCTCGTTATGAGAGGTTCTATTCTTGACGATTATGTAATTGACTCTCTTTTACGAATGGGCATTATGAACGTATACATACAGGAGGGTGAACCTGAACCTGATAATATCGAGCAGATGATAACTCCTGAGGCTAAGAAACATATTGAACGACTCCACAAAGATGACCCTGCCAAGGTAAAGCTTTCTGACAGTGTCAAGAACCGTGTCGCTGAAGGAATTCAATACATATATGCTAACACAGAATCTGAAAAACTCTCAGACACTGCTGACAGCATCGCTTCTAACCTGATGGACGCTATTAATGCCAACAATGCAATAGCAATTGATATAAGCACACTCAAGACAAGTGATGAATACACTTTCAAGCACAGTGTTGACGTGGCAACTATGGCTATGATTATCGGCAAACAACAGTGTCTGCCTGATAAGCAGATATATGAGCTTGGTGTATCCGGACTTCTACACGATATCGGAAAGACTAAAGTACCAGCTTCAATACTTAACAAACCTGCCAGACTTACAGATGAAGAATTCGCTGTTATGAAACAGCACTCTGTATTTGGATACCATATGTTACAGGAACGTAATGAATTTAATAACGATATATGTATGGCTGTCCTACAGCACCATGAAAAGATTAACGGCAATGGATACCCTCTTGGATTTGACGCTCCAAGAATAACTCCTTATGCAAGAATACTTGCAGTTGCCGATATATATGATGCACTTGTCACAGAACGTCCTTACAAGAAAGCATTTTCCCAGAAAGATGCAATCGAGCTTATTATGTCTATGACAGAGGAGCTTGACATCAAGGCTATGAAAAGCTTTCTTGAGAGTATTATTCTGTACCCTGTTGACTCAATCGTGGAATTAAGCAATGGCGAGAAAGCCAAGGTTGTAAGCAACAACAACAGCTATATACTGCGCCCTACTGTAGTCGGCATAACAAGCGGTCGTGTATACAATCTTGGCGAAGATATGGATTGTGCTAATATTGTAATTATTTAATATAGCCACTTTGTACGATAAGTCTCATTTAATATACAATAATTAATATATAATAATGCAAAAAGGTCTGACATTATGCTATGTATTCTTTCCACTAGCTACAATAGAGTCTGCCTTTTAAAATGATTACTTTTTATTAAATATAAAAAAGACCAGTAAACTACTAAGAATTTACTGGTCTGATATACATTTATAAATATATATTCATATATATGTGAATAGATGTGTTTCAATTAAGCTGTCTTACGTCTTTTTACAAACACGATTACACCCATAGACACAACTGCAATTACTGCATATATTACAACTTGTTATTATATATTTTATTCCTCACCCATCTTAGCAAGCTTAGCCGCCTGGTCGGCTGCTATGCAGGCATCGATAATTTCCTGAATATCACCATTCATAATCTTATCAAGCTTATAAAGTGTAAGACCTATTCTATGGTCTGTTACACGTCCCTGTGGGAAGTTGTAAGTTCTTATCTTCTCAGCTCTGTCTCCAGTACCTATCTGGCTTCTTCTTGCATCTGCTTCTGCATCGTGTGCTTTCTGTGTTTCAAGGTCATATAACTTAGCCCTTAAGAGTGCGAAAGCCTTTTCTTTGTTCTGTATCTGTGACTTTTCTGTCTGTGAGTAGATAACTATACCTGTAGGATAATGAGTAAGACGGACTGCTGAGTCAGTTGTGTTGACACACTGTCCACCATTACCTGAGGCACGCATAACATCAATACGGATATCCTTATCATCTATCTGGATATCAACTTCCTCTGCCTCTGGCATAACTGCTACAGAAGCTGTCGAAGTCTGAATTCTTCCGTTAGATTCTGTTACAGGAACTCTCTGTACTCTGTGTACACCACTTTCGTACTTCATAACAGAGTATGCACCCTGTCCCTTAACCATAAATTCTACTTCCTTCATACCGCCGATACCAGTTTCATCAGCATTAACTACTTCTATCTTCCAGCCCTTAGTATCTGCATAGTGTGAGTACATACGGAAAAGTTCTGCGGCAAAAAGTGCTGCTTCTTCTCCACCTGCACCAGCTCTGATTTCAACCACGATATCTTTATCATCATTAGGATCTTTAGGAAGAAGTAATATTTTAAGCTTCTTCTCTAATTCTTCAACCTTCTTCTTAGAGTCAGCAAGCTCTTCTCTTGCCATCTCTAAAAGTTCCTCATCACTTTCTTCACTTATCATCTGAAGACTGTCCTCTATATTCTGCTTGCTTGCCTTATATTCTGTGTAAGCTTCAACGATAGGTGCAAGATTGCTCTGTTCTTTCATATATTTTCTGAACTTGTCCTGATCAGTTACAATATCCGGATTGCCAAGTTCCGCTGTTACATCTTCATAACGGCGTAATGTATCTTCTAATCTGTCAAACATACTCATTGCTGTATTTCTCCATTTCTCCGTTTAACGGTATTAATTAATATTATTAAGCCTGCCAATTACAACTCTGTCAAGTCCTGCAAGATCTTTTATAACCTTAATGCCAGAATAGCCGCACTGTTCCATTATATTACGGACATCTTCTGCCTGATTATAACCTATTTCATAACATAAATATCCATTTTCTTTTAAATAATTTACAGACTGTTTAGTTATCGCCTTGTAGAATTTAAGACCGTCCGTATCACCATCTAGTGCAAGCACAGGGTCGTGCAGCCTTACTTCCTCTGATAATTCATCTATATCTTTAGTAGGTATATATGGTGGATTAGATACTATAACATCAAATCTGTTATCCTCATTTTTATATTGCTCACATTCCGAAGAACTAAACATATCACTCTTTATAAGCTTAATATAATCTGCATTATTATACTTTTTATTATAGTCAGCTACTTTTAGTGCATCATCTGATATATCTATGGCAACAGCTCCATTTTCAGAAGTATGCCCTGATGCAGCAAGTGATATAATTATACAGCCTGAACCTGTACACATATCAAGCACACGGCTTTCAGAGTTAGTCAGCTTCATAACTTCTTCTACAAGAATTTCTGTATCCTGCCTTGGAATAAGCACATTGGCATTAACCTTATATTCCCTGCCATAGAAATTCACAATTCCGGTAATGTGCTGTAAAGGAATATGCTCTGCCCTTTTATTAATAAATTCTGCGTATTCTGCAAGCTTTCCACTATCTATCTTATCCATTGAATTAATAAGATATTGTGTTCTACTAATGCCCATCACAAGCAATAGCAGCTCGGTTGCATCATACTGGGCATTTTCTATACCGAAATCCTCAAGAAACTGTTTTCCATAATTAACAGCATCCCTTAAAGTCTTAACATTATCTAACTGCATATATCTACCTTATTCTCTATCTCTCTGCTTAAATAATGGCACTTCGTCAGCACTGATATTTTCTTCTTCCTGTTCTGTCTCTTCTATCTCGAAAGCTGCTTCTACTTCTTCAACAGACATATTCTCAGACTCGTCAATATCTTCCTGAACGTTTTCTGTTGTAAAAGCATATTTGCTTCCAGTTTCTGTCTTGATTTTTTCAACAGTTTCGTAGTGGTCTTCTATCTCAAAGCCCTCAGGTAAATCATCATCGGCATTTTCCTGTGACGTTTCATTATCAGCTTCTGTGCTTTCCTGTGCTTTATCATCTGACTCTGCATTTTCCTGTAATGCCTCACCGTCTGACTTAGCATTATCCTCATCTGAATTGCCATTGTCTGTGTCATCAACAGCATTTACTGTGTCTGGCTCAGCTTCAACATTGCCTGTATCAGTTGTATCAGTCTTCACAACATCTGTATCTGAATTTAATGTGTCAGAATTACCATTTTCTGTATCTGACTTAGAACTATCTTTATCCGAACCTGCAAGTGACTTACTTTCAACAGATTTCAAAGTTTCTGCCATAGCAACTTCCCTGGCATCAATCTTTCTTGTCTTCTTAGGCTTATGTATTAATTCACCTGTCAGGGCAAGCTTGGCTTCTGCCGCCTTAATATCAGCTTCCATATCAAGTGAAGTCTGATAATATTCCTTCAAAAATGCTTCCCAGTCAAATACTTCCTCAACTGCCTTTATGGCAACTTCTACCATATCCTCATCAGGTTCTCTTGTTGTGAGCTTCTGAAGCCACATTCCCGGTCTGCTTAAAGCAACTGTAAACCCATTATCATTACGTCCTGCCCATCTTATAAATTCATAAGATACGCCTGCAATTACAGGAACTAAAAGCAGTCTTATAACAATCTGTAGTGCTGTATTATCAACTCTTATGAAAATGAAGAATACAACACTTATAAACATTACTATAAATAAAAAGCTTGTTCCACATCTTTTATGGTATCTTGAACTGTTCATAACATTTTCTACTGTAAGCCTTGCACCATTCTCAATGCAATTGATACATTTGTGTTCAGCACCATGATACATAAATGTCCTTTTAATATCTTTCATCAATGATATAAGAACAAGATATAGTATGAATATTGCAACTCTGACTAGGCCTTCTATAAGATTAAGAAGTGTCTTTGAAGCAACGTATCCTTTAACAAGTCTTGATACATAGTATGGCAGAAGCATAAATAAACCAACTGCAAGAAATACTGACACTATAACTGTAAGTGCCATAAGTACTGATTCAAACTTGTCTTTGAATATTGATTTGCCGATTTCATCAGCCTTGGTCTTCTTCTGCTCATCTGGATCATCATAAAATGATGCTGAGTAGTTGATTGTTGATATTCCTGTTATGAGTGAGTCTATGAAACTTACTACACCTCTTATTACAGGGTAACTCATCCATTTATGTTTTTCAGTAAGAACCTTACTTTCTCTAACGGTAACTTCGATTTCATTGTCAGGCTTTCTTACGGCAATAGAGTATTTGTCTTTATTGCGCATCATAATCCCCTCGATGACTGCCTGACCACCTATACCTGATGGTTTCATAGTTTGGACCTCCAATTTGTTTGATGGAATATTGGTGAGGTTAGCGGACAATGTGTGTAAACCGGACGGGCTTAGATATACGGACGGGCTCTAGGCGCTTCGCTGTAGAGCACCTGTTCATTGACCTGTCGGACAAGCTCTAAGCGCTTCGCTATAGAGCTTTGGGCCGTTATAGCGGTAGGTGATCGGTTTACGTTGTGGCTAACTCGTAACGATGCCGTTCCAGAAGCAAAAGCTTCTGTCACTGTCGCGGTGCTCCTCGAATAGAAATATATAATACCGTGAATTCCTGCAAGCAGGATTCACAGCATTATATATTCCTATTCTCATCGTTACTCGCGCAAAAAAAAGTTGAGGTCTTGACAACCTCAACTTTATGTTCATAACTAGTTATTAACACCATACTTTCTGTTGAACTTATCAATACGTCCACGAGCTGATGTAGCCTTCTGCTGTCCTGTATAGAATGGATGGCACTTTGAGCAAATTTCTACGTGAATTTCTTCCTTTGTAGAACCTGTTACGAATTCGTTACCACAGTTACAAACAACCTTTGCCTGATAGTATGCTGGATGTATTCCTTCTCTCATTACTTTCACCTCTTTACAATATCTTTATATGATTTATCCTTATTTCTTTTTATCATTTTGATAAACAGCTTTGTTATTGTATCATACACATATATGTAATGCAAGTACTAATTTTAAAAACTTACTAATTTTTTAACTTCCATATATTCCATATATTAATACGAATTAACAAACGCAGCTTTTATATTTTATATATAATATTTTTATACATAACGGTTCTTGATGATTGTCTTTACGAATTCATCATTATTTCTTGTCTTGGTGAACAGGTCAAGTATTCTTTCTGCAGCTTCATCTGTCTTAAGGCTGTTAAGGGCTTTCCTCATTATGTCTACTGCCTCAAGTTCTTCCTTATCAAGAAGAAGGTCTTCTCTTCTTGTACCCGACTTGGCTATGTCTATTGCCGGGAATACTCTCTTCTCGGATAACTTTCTGTCAAGTACAAGTTCCATATTACCTGTTCCCTTGAATTCCTCAAATACTACGTCATCCATTTTACTTCCTGTTTCAACAAGTGCTGTTGCAAGTATTGTAAGACTTCCGCCTTCTCTCATATTACGTGCTGCACCAAAAAATCTCTTAGGCATATGGAGTGCCGCCGGGTCAAGACCACCTGATAATGTACGTCCACTTGCCTGAACTGTCATATTATAGGCTCTTGCAAGTCTTGTAATACTATCCAGAAGAATAATTACGTCCTGCTTCTGTTCTACAAGTCTTTTAGCTCTTTCTATAACCATCTCAGATACTCTCTTATGTCTTTCCGGAAGTTCATCAAATGTTGAATATATTACCTCTACGTTATCACCTGTTATTGACTCTTTAATATCTGTAACTTCCTCTGGTCTTTCATCAATAAGAAGAATCATAAGGTGCATTTCCGGGTTGTTCTTAGTAACCGCATTGGCAATCTGCTTAAGAAGTGTTGTCTTACCTGACTTAGGCTGTGATACTATCATACCACGCTGCCCCTTGCCTATAGGTGATATAAGATCAACCATTCTCATCGCTATTGTATTGGAATTCCTCTCAAGATGAATTCTTTCATTAGGAAAGATTGGTGTGAGCGTTTCAAACGCCTTTCTTCTCTGTGCAACAACCGGATTAAGTCCATTTACAGACTCAACATACATTATTGCGGAGAACTTCTCAGCCTGTGTCTTGGCTTTCTTAGGTCCTCTTATTATATCACCTGTCTTTAAGTTAAATCTTCTTATCTGTGATGGTGCTACATACACATCATTCTCGCCAGGAAGAAAATTCTCACATCTTATAAATCCGTAGCCTTCCTGTAATACTTCAAGTATTCCATCCGCCATCTCTGGCTCTTTTGCTTCATCATAAGAAGCCTTACCTTCATTAACTGTATGCTCCTGATATGTACGTTCCTGATATTGACGCTCCTGATATGGGCGTTTCTCATATCTTTCGTTCTGGTGCTGTCTGTGATTATTATTCACCGCTTCATTATTATTGGTATTATTTATTACTTCATTATTAGTATTAGCTGTTTCAGAATTATTAACTGTCCGTTCAGTAACAGTATTAACAGTTGCCTCATTATCAGTATATCCCACAGTACTCTCATTTTCCTCTGCTGCAATAATAGCATCAATAAGCTCACTCTTTCTCATAGCAGATATGTTCTTTATCTTCTTATCTTTTGCAAAATCTCTTAATACGCTTACTGAAAGTGTTTCTAATTTCTCACGCATCTAAACCTCCTTACTTATTCCAGTATTTATTGATTATAAAAATGCTATTACCCATAAATACCGGATATACACTATGATTAAATCTAATATCAATTGTAAAATAACTATATATAACAAATTAATCTGGGAAACGATACGAATATGTATCTTAGATTTCGTAATTTATTATACATTATTTTTCCCAAAAATAAAAGACTTATATTGATGATAATTTCAGCTTGTGTTATTATATAGTCTATATGATTATTCTATAATATTATTCATGAAAGGAACATATATCTTATGACTAATGCAGAAAAAGCTTTACAGCTTCATAAAGAATGGAATGGTAAATTTGAAACAACTCCTAAGATGAGTATTACAACAAGGGAAGACCTTGCTTTAGCATATACTCCTGGTGTAGCAGAACCTTGTAAGGTTATTGCCAAAGATAAAGAAGCCGCTTATACATATACAATAAAGTCTAACACTATTGCTGTTGTATCTGACGGAAGTGCCGTTCTTGGTCTTGGAAATATCGGTGCACACGCCGCTATGCCTGTTATGGAGGGTAAAGCTGTGTTATTCAAATCATTTGGTGGTGTTAATGCAGTTCCTATCTGTCTTGATACTCAGGATACAGAGGAGATTATTAAGACTGTTGTTAATATTGCACCTGCATTTGGCGGCATTAATCTTGAAGATATATCGGCTCCAAGATGCTTTGAAATAGAAAGCCGATTAAAAGAGCTTCTTGATATTCCTGTATTCCACGATGACCAGCACGGAACAGCTATCGTTGTATTAGCTGGTATCATCAATGGTTTAAAGGTTATAGGAAAGACCAAGGAAGAATGTAAGGTTGTAATAAATGGTGCTGGTTCTGCCGGTGTTGCTATTACTAAGCTTCTTCTTACCTACGGCTTTAAAAATGTTACTATGTGCGACAAATCTGGTATTCTTTCTAAGAATAGTGAAGGTCTTAACTGGATGCAGAAATCTATGATGGACGTTACTAACCTTGAAGGTAAGACTGGTTCACTTGCTGATGCTTTAGCCGGTGCTGATGTATTCGTAGGTGTATCTGCTCCTAATATCGTTACTGCTGATATGGTAAAGACTATGAACAAGGATGCTATTATATTTGCTATGGCCAATCCTGTTCCAGAGATTATGCCAGATGTTGCGAAAGCCGCTGGTGCAAGAGTTGTCGGTACAGGTCGTTCAGATTTTCCTAATCAGGTTAATAATGTCATCGCATTCCCTGGTATATTCAAAGGTGCATTACAGGGACGTGCTACACAGATAACTGAGGAAATGAAACTTGCAGCAGCTTTAGCAATTGCTAACCTTATTCCAGATTCAGAACTTTCAGATACTAATATTTTACCAGAAGCATTTGACCCTAAGGTAACCGATGTTGTTGCCAAAGCCGTTATGGACTTAATTAAGTAATATATGTTACCATATTACTATTCCCTTAACGAATTTCTTCAAAAAGAATATGGCCATAAGCTTTACAAATTAGCCCTGAACGGTGGAATGACTTGCCCTAACCGTGACGGGCTAATTGATACAAAAGGATGTATATTCTGTAGTGCCGGAGGTTCAGGCGACTTCGCAGGCGGCAGAAAATCCGATATGGATATTAACACACAGATAGATAATGCCAAAGCATTAATAAAGAACAAATATAATGGCGGTCATTTTATCGCCTATTTCCAGTCCTTTACTAATACTTATGCTGATATAGATTATCTGCGTAATCTTTATATGCCGGTTATCAGGCGTGATGACATAGACATTTTATCTATAGCTACAAGACCTGACTGCATAGATGATAAAGTTCTTGATTTATTAGCTGAGCTTTCCTTAATAAAACCTGTATGGGTTGAATTAGGCTTACAGACTACCAACGAGAACACTGCCCGTTATATAAGGCGTGGGTATCCTCTTAAGACATTTGATGAGTGTGTAAGCACTCTTCGTTCTATTGGAATACGTCCAATTGTCCATATGATAGCAGGGCTTCCCAATGAAAATATGACTGATATGTTAAATACTGCTGACTACATCGCACACTGTGGTGCATCAGGAATTAAGATACAGCTTTTACATATTTTACAAGGTACTGACCTTTGCCAGGATTATGATAAAGGTCTTTTTAATGTGCTTTCACTAGAAGAATATATGGATATTGCAGGACAGATAATAACTCATCTGCCACCTGATATGGTTGTCCATAGAATAACGGGCGATGGTCCCAAATCAATACTTAAAGCTCCTTTATGGAGTTCTAACAAGAAGCTTGTATTGAACTCACTCAATAAACACTTCAAAGATAATAATATTTATCAAGGACGGAACTATGTATGAATACCGATTCGACAACGCTTTATAAGCTGATGATTTTGTATATGTTAAGCAAGGTCAATTTTCCGCTTTCCAATGTACAGATATCAACTTTTATGCTCGATAATGAATATACTTCATATTTTACATTTCAGGAAACAATTAATTCATTAGTTGAAGATTCCTTTATCCAGCAAATGAATTACAGAAACAGTACACAGTACAAACTCACACAGGAAGGCGAAGATACTGTAGCGTTTTTCTATACTAAGATTTCACCTGCAATACGTGAAGATATTGATTCATATCTTGCAAGGAACAAATACGAACTAAAATCCGAGGTTGGAACTACTTCTGACTACTATCGTACTACCAATGGAACTTATATCGCACATCTTCTGGTTAAAGAAGGGGACAGCACACTTATTGAGCTTAACCTTGGAGTACCTTTAGAAGACCAGGCTAAAGATATGTGTGACAAATGGAAAGACTCAAGCCAGGATATATATGACTTTATAATGCACAGACTTTTATAATTATAATGAGGATTAATATGGATAATTGCAAATACAGACATATTCTATTCTTAAGTTATAAAGATATATGCTACAACTCAACATCATATTTTGAACAGCGTATATCAGAAGAACTCATCAATGCTGGTATTAAAGTTACACATCTTAATATTCCAAAGCCAGCCAAAGGTTTAAGCGGCACATTAGCTGATACAGCATATATGTTGCTTAAGCCTTATTTTAACGCAGATTTAGATGCCATAATTGATATTAATACGACTATTCCCTGTATTAAATATAACAATGGATACATTCTTAATAATTTTGATATTCCTGTATGGCATTACATTCTTGACCACCCACTCTACCACTATAAGGCTCTTAAAGTGCAGCTTAACAATTACAATGTAATATGCCTTGATACATTTCACGCAAAACTAATCAGGGAAAGTTTCCCACATATCAGGGAAGTAAAGGTTATTCCGTTAAGTGCTGATGAATATTCCATCAGTAATATTTCTAAAAAATACTGTCAGGACAATATGGCTGATACTAATTCAGACAGCAGCTACAACACTTTATCATACCATAAATGTAGTAAACGTGCGGTAAAACTGCTATTTACAAGCACTTACACTGACCCTGTAAAGGTTGCACTTTTATATAACAAAAGTGGCTTAAATATTCAAAATAATAATATTAACGATAAAGATATCAACGATAATAGCACTAAAAATACACTAATTAAGGATATAGATAACGATTATCTGCTTAATGCACTTCTTAATAATCCTTCATTTACGCAGGAGAAAGCCGTCCAATATCTTAGAAGCCTTAATATATTAGACAATTCTTCTTCAACAATACAATATCTTCACAATAATTTCCTAATAGATGTATATCTGCAATGTATTATCCGTGAGGAGATTATAAGCACAATAATTAAAAACAGAATTCCAATAACTATATACGGACACGGCTGGGATGCTTTTGCCGATAAATGTGATATCTTAATTCCCGAGTACACTAAGTATCTTGATATACGAAAGGAAGTTACTTATAACAGGCTTCCAGCCATATATTCAAATGCACGTCTGTCTTTAAACCAGATGCCCTGGTTTAAAGGCGGTATGCACGACAGAATTCCACTTGCACTTATGAATGGCTGTCTTTCATTGACTGACGCAAGCACCTATTTAACTGATATTCTGAATATTGGTGAAAATGAAGGTGTATACACATACTCTCTTGAAAATATCGAAGCTGTGCCTGATATCATTATGGATATTCTAAATAACACAGCTGATGATAATTGTGTTCCTGAAATTATTAATTCATTATCCGATAAAGATTGTGTTCTGGAAAATATTAATTCATTGTCTGATAATGCAAGAGCTTACGCACATAAGCATTTTTCCTGGAAATGCTGGGTAGATAAATTTTTAGATTAATATTAATATAT
This sequence comes from Lachnospira sp. CLA-JM-H23, assembly GCF_040096425.1. Lineage (NCBI taxonomy): Bacteria > Bacillati > Bacillota > Clostridia > Lachnospirales > Lachnospiraceae > Lachnospira > Lachnospira sp. CLA-JM-H23. The sequence goes on along the minus strand of NZ_JBBMET010000005.1, from coordinate 75,693 downwards.
TTAAGAAAGCCGCCTTACAAGTAGTTCATTGATTAACTGAGCCAGCAATTGTTATTTATCATATAACAATTACTGTATTATCAAATTTCTGCCTGCAAGACGGCTTTTATTATTAAATTGGTTGATACTGTTTAGTTAAGCGTATCAGCAGTTTAAAAATGTCATTATTAGATTTATCTAATATATGGCTTTTACCTAGTTGCCACCCTGTGACATCTGTTCTTCCTGCTTTCTGATCATTTTCTTAACCATATTACCACCTACAGAACCAGCCTCAGCGGAAGTAAGGTCACCATTGTAGCCTTCCTTTAAGTTGACACCGATTTCTGATGCTACTTCCATCTTAAATCTGTCGAGTGCATCCTGTGCATTCTTCTTAGTCTTTGATGAAGTTGAACTTGAATTTGAACTAGCCATAATAAACCTCCGTCCTTATGTCCTTAGACATATTCTTTATTAGATAAGCTTCATTGCTTATCTTGGTATTATTATGTGCTTATACCGTCTGTTTATTATACCAATTTATGGAAGATATCTTTCATATATCTTAAAACCGTCAAATATTACATACCAGCGGTTGCCTGCCGCAGCCATAACTGTTACATATTCTTTTCCATCTTTTTCTGCAAAATTAACAAGACAGTTATGTGCTTCATCTGTATAGCCCGTCTTTCCTGCCTTAATGGTTACTCCCGGCACTTCATTACCGACCATTCTTGAGAACATTGTGCTTGTAAGATGTATTCCATCAGGGTGCTGTGGTGTAGACGCAGTTGTATACTGGTATGTTCCAAGAACCTTTGCACACACCTCATTACTCATAGCATATTCCATAATCATCGCCATCTCTGCCGGCGTTGTATACTGATTGACATCGTGAAGTCCTGACGGATTACAGAAATGCGTATTCTTCAATCCCATTTCTTCGCATTTCTCATTCATAAGCTTAACGAATTCTTCTTCTGAACCAGCAGTTATCTGTGCTATTCCGTATGCCGCATCTGCTCCTGAGGGAAGTGCAAGTCCATATAATAAATCATTGGCTGTCACTTCTTCATCAACACTAAAACCTGCAACTGATGCCTGCTGTATATACAGATTATTAAGTTCTTCAAAACCAAAACGGTACGTTTTATTCAAATCCTGTATATTCTCAACCGCTATTATAAGTGACATTACCTTTGTCATAGAGGCTGGATATATTCTTGTATCTGCCTGCTTGCCTGCTATAAGCTGGTTATTGGTAACATCAAGAAGTGCCACATAAGGTGACTGTATATCACCATCAAGCATTTCCTTATAGTCTGGTGACTTTGCGGCACACTTAAATACCGATTCCTGCTGTATAACTGTTATATTATTATCTTCTATAACATTATCTGTAAGCACTGCCTGCTGTTGTGCATTACTATCATCTGCACGCGAACTTATTGCTTTAACTGACTTGGTGACAACAACCGATATTACTAACAGTAATATAGCTGCAAATAAATTTCTCTTGATAAGTCTTATCTGTGCCTGTCTTTTTCTCTTCATTGCCATAGCCTTCTTCTTTCTTGCTCTATTGGCTCTGACAGCTTCATCATAATCTAAATACTCACTCATACTGCCCCCAGATACAATTAATCATTAATATACTGTGTACTGACAGCAAGTTCATCGGCTAATTCTTTACCCTTAATAAGAGTAACAAGTTCAAGTCCTAAATCAACAGAAGTTCCCATTCCTCTTGAAGTTGTTATATTACCATCTGTAACAACTCTCTCTGTCTTAGGTGCAACCTCAGCCCCTTCTAACATATCTTCAAAGCCCGGGAAAGCTGTTGCTCTCTTTCCTTTAAGGAAGCCTAACTTTCCAAGTACGCTTGGTGCGGCACATATTGCGGCAATTCTGCCACCAGCTTCATTATGCACCTTAAGCATATCAATAAGCTTGTCACAATCATAATATGTCTTGTGTCCCGGTCCTCCTGGGAGGAAGCATACATCTTCATCGTTACAGTTAATATCTTCAATAAGCTTATCAGCTTCAACTATAATATTCTGTGCACTTTTTACTGATTTATTACCAGTAATTGATACAGTGTCGACACCTATATTCGCTCTTCTTAATATATCTATAACTGCAAGTGCTTCTACAGTTTCAAATCCATCTGTTAAAAAAGCTAAAACTTTCATTTATTAATCTCCATTTCTACTTAATGTCTTAATCTACCGATATTTTATAAAATGTTATTTATTAGCGTATTGTTTTTATAAAATTTTAATTAAATCAATTTATTTTATAGTATATCACTTTTTGTTATTTCATACCATACTTTATAACACTTTAATTACAACTTTAATTCAATTATAACTGATTATTTTTTAGTCAAGCTGAAAACATTTTTATCATTATGTCTTGTGGTTTTGAATACTATGTGTTATCATATATAAATAAATATTTGAATGTTGGAGGCACATATGTTTAAACTTATAAGTGATACTTCATGTGACTGGATTAAGGAGTACGCAGAAGAACATAATGTTACATTAGTTCCGTTATATACTACATTTGACGGACAGACTTATTATAAAGAGCAATTTGAAATCAGCTATGATGAATTCTATAGAAAAATGACAGATGAGAACGCATTTCCTAAATCTTCTCTTCCTTCTATTCAAGATTATGTTGATGCATTTATGCCATCAGTTGAGGCTGGTGTACCTATTATATGCTGTTGTATAACAACATATTTCTCTGGTTCATACAACTCAGCCTGCACTGCAAGGGATATGATTATTGAAGATTATCCGGATGCTAAGATTACCGTTATCAATTCCTTACAGAATTCAGCTTCTATGTCTTTATTCGTATATGAAGCTATGTGTATGAGAGATGCTGGATATTCTTATGAAGATACAGTTAAGAAGCTTGAAGCTATGCGTCCTTTTGGAAGAATTATATTCACAACAGAATCTCTTGATTACTTAACTAAAGGTGGACGTCTTGTAAAGACAGCTACTATGATTACAAGCAAGTTAAATCTTCGCCCTATTATTATTATGAAGGGTGGGGAAATAGGCGTTGGCGGTTTCTTTAGAACAAGAAAGAAAGCTAAAGCAAAGGTTATCGAATTATTATGCAAGCATTTTCAGGAGTCAGGACTTAATATCAATGATTATGATATAACAGTTGGATATTGTACTAACCCTGAAGAAGCAAGTGAATACAGAAAAGAAGTTGAGGAAGCTATAAGCACTAAGCTTCTAGAGTCAGGAGTTGAATTCAAGACACGTATCGGTGTTGTTACTTCGTGCCATACAGGTCCTACTGCACTTGGGGTTGCACTTATGCCTAAGTTTGATAGATTTGAGGCTTAATTAGGAGGGCTTCAAATATAAATAATGTGTCATTTGATGATTGATTTCTACCTTTATTGGGTGGCGGACGGACGTAAAATGGTGGGTGAATACACGCTGTGATGAGCGGACGAACGGGTGACACAGCTACGGTATTGTATGAAGACAATTGGATATTCTAAGCCTTTCTTATTTAGGTGGTGAGGACGGACGCATACGCTCCTATTCGCCATCGTGGCTCAGTAGTCGCTTGGCAGGACACCGTGTCCTGCCATTGCTGGTTTATGGGGAAGAAAGGCTAAGAATATCTCAGTTGTCTTTATAAATCATCCTCTTTAGCTGTGTCACCCGCCCGCCTCGCTCATCGCATTGCGTATTCGCTCACCATTTTGCTGGTTGTATCATTATGTACGCTGACTTATCATCGGAACAGCATAACTCTTACATATAGTTCTGGCTTTCCTCTAAATTATGAAGCTCTATACAACTACGGCTGTACAGCTGTTGCATTTTATCGCAATACAGGCAGGGGAGGGGCTTGCTGATGGCGGGGTGTGGTGCTGTGTTTTATAAGACAATTGGCGAATATTCCAAGCTATTCTTACAATAAACAGCAATGGCAGGACACGATGTCCTGCCAAGCGACTACTGAGCCACGATGGCGAATAGGAGCGTATGCGTCCGTCCTCACCACCTGCATTAAGAATAGCTTAAGAATATCCAATTGTCTTATTACACAGCACCGCACCCCGCCATCAGCAAGCCGCTCCCCTGCCGTCCGTAGCAAAACATAACCCAAACCTATACATACCACCACAGTTGTATAAGCTTCACAAAAATTATAACGCCTTAATTCTCTCAAGTGCCTTAACAGTATTCTCGTAAGATCCAAATGCTGTAAGTCTAAAGTATCCTTCACCGCTTGGTCCAAATCCTGAACCTGGTGTACCTACTACATTAGCTTTCTCTAAAAGATAATCAAAGAATTCCCAAGATGTCATCTTATCCGGAGTCTTTAACCAGATATATGGTGCATTAACACCACCTGATACTGTATAACCCGCTGACTTTAAACCTTCAAGAATAGTCTTTGCATTATTCATATAATATGCAATCTGTTCTCCTGTCTGCTTCTGTCCTTCTTCTGTATATACAGCCTCTCCTGCTCTCTGGATAATGTATGGAGCACCGTTAAACTTAGTGCCGTGTCTTCTTGCCCAGAGGCTGTGAAGCATAACATCTCCACTCTTTAAATCCTTAGGAATAACTGTAAAACCAAGTCTTGTACCTGTAAATCCTGCATTCTTAGAGAATGAACGAAGTTCTATGGCACAAGTTCTTGCTCCTTCACATTCATATATTGTATGTGGTACATTTTCTTCTGAAATATATGCTTCGTAAGCTGCATCATATATAATAACTGCACCTACCTTGTTAGCATAGTCAACCCATCTTTGAAGTTCATCTTTAGTTATTGTTGAACCTGTTGGGTTGTTAGGGAAACAAAGATATATAATATCAGGTGTTTCCTTGGGAAGTTCTGGTGCAAAGTTAGTCTCTGCTGTACAAGGCATATAGATAACATTGCTCCACTTCTGCTGTTCTGGAATATAATCACCTGTTCTGCCAGCCATAGCATTAGTATCTACATATACCGGATATACAGGGTCACATACTGCAATCTTATTATCAACCGAGAAGATGTCTCCGATATTACCTGAATCAGACTTAGCTCCATCACTTACGAATATTTCATCAGCAGATATATCTGCACCTCTCTTCTTATAGTCGTGCTCTACAATAGCATTTCTTAAGAACTCATAACCAAGATCTGGGGCATATCCGTGGAATGTCTCTGCCTTACCCATCTCATCAACTGCATTATGTAACGAATCAATAACTACTGGTGCAAGTGGAAGTGTAACATCTCCGATACCAAGGCGGATAATCTCCTTGTCTGGGTTAGCTGCACTGTAAGCACTTACCTTCTTGGCAATTGTTGAAAACAGATAACTTCCTGGAAGCTTTAAATAATTCTCATTAATCTTAAACATTCTTCTCTCTCCTTATCCTATACATAAATCATTTGCAAGTATTATACACTACTATTATTCTAACAACAATATAAAGGATAATAAACCTAATAATAATAACCGTTACTATACATTTACCGCTATGTCCCAAGATAAAATCTTAATAATCTTTCATATTCTTCATTAATTGCAAGCACAATGTTATTATCTCCGTGTGTGTTATCAGGATGATATATTTTCAACAAATCTTTGTAACGTTTCTTAACAGAGTCAGTATCATTAACACCTTTAAAGAATATCTTGACATTTTCTGCATCAGCCATAGTTCTTCGTGCTTCGCGATACACCTTATCCCTGTACATAAGCTTTTCTCTGTTAAACCTCTCCTTGTCAATTGCAAGCTGTCTTGTCTCTTTTTCAAGTATAGTCCACTTCTGATCAAATAAAGACTGCTGGCTCTCAAGCTGTTTCTTCATAAGCTGGTTCTTTCTCTGCTGGCTTCTTAACATACCCTTCTGTATATCAATAAGCTGTCTGTCCTCTTCAAGAGACTGGCTTAATTCATTCAATCTTATATTCTCTTTGAACAGAAATTTCTTCTGTTGTTGTTCACTAAGAGTTTCAAACTTTTTCTCATCCATAAACAACCCTCTCTAATAATTACTTTGCACTATGAAACCAGAACACCTTAACAGGCTGACATCCCTCTTTGGTTCTTATCGTATGGGCCACTCCTGCGAGTGCAACAAATGAATCACCCGCCTTAATCGGAAATACCAGATCATCAAGCTTGGCATACCCCTCTCCTTCTAACACATAAAAGCCTTCCTGGTCATTATGCACGCCTGGTTTATCTGAAAATTCATTAGAAGCATATATTGTTGTTCCTGAAGCACACCCATTAGTACAGCCATTCTCTGCTGTAAGGAATCTGTGTGTTCTGCTGTCCGCTCCCTGTGTACTGATAACTTCTTCCATAGTTACATATGGCTTCATAATCTAATCCTCCTATTAAACAAAATGGAGTCAATGCCTGAACACCGACCCCACTTGACTTTATATAATTAATTATTATCTGTTCTTATATGCAAGCATCTCTGTATAAGCAAGAAGAAATGGTCCAACACCCTTAGCATCATCTTCAACGATTGGCTCTGACATATAATAATCATATGTACCTGGTCTGTTACCCTTGCCACCAAGTCCTGCTACAAGACAGATGCCACCAAGTGACATCTCACCATCTTTAATGTTAAGATATTTATCACATATTCCATTAATAGCTTTTTCTGCATATTCTCTATAGTTTTCTGGAAGATATCCTAATCTTACACCCTTAAGAATTGCATATGCCATAATCGAGCTTCCACTTGTCTCAAGATAGTTCTTCTCCATACCACCATAATTAACTACCTGATACCACATTCCGCTTTCATCCTGATACTTAAGCATTGAATCCATAAGTTCAACAAATGCGTCCTCAAGCATCTTACATTCTGCATCATACTTGTGGTCTGAATTATCAACCTTATCAAGAGTGTCAAGTAATGCCATAGCATACCATCCGCTTGCTCTCAGCCAGCAATGCTGTGAAAGTCCTGTAACCTTGTCACACCAGAATGCTTCCCTGCTGACATCAATAGCATGATAATATAATCCATTAAGAGGATTCTTCATATTCTCAATAACATACTTGAACTGTGCAAATATATCTGGATAATTCTTTCTATTATTAAACTTAGTCTCATATTCAAGGTAAAATGGCTGTCCCATATACATACCATCAAGCCATACCTGATTAGGATATATATCCTTATGCCAGAAAGATCTTGCTTCATTGTTACATCTAGGCATAATCTCAATCTGTGAATATACTAAATCAATTGCCTTTCTATACTTTTCTTTACCTGTAAGGTCATAAAGTTCAAATAAAGTCTTACCAGCATTGACATTATCAATATTCTTCTCTCCAATGTTGTATCCATCTATTGTTCCATCTTCGTGAACTCTGTAATCGATAAAATTATCTGCGAACTTAAGATACTTCTCATCCTTAGTCACATCATACATCTGAAGCACAGCCTTAATCATAACTCCATCAATATAATTCCAGTTAGACTTAAGACCCTGTCTTATCTTTTCAATATTCCACATAGGTGCTTCTGGTGTGCTCTTTTCGAGCAATTCATCAATATACTTTACAATAATATCCATCACGTTTCTCCTTAACATTCTCAATTTGTTATAATTGTATCAAATTTCGTCCAATTTTACAACATTTTTTGTCATAAAATACAATTTGTTTATAGATTTATTATACCTAAACTCTCTTGTCGTATTCTGTCAGAAAAGGTAACTGATTAATATTTTCTAAAGAATTAATAGCAGATAACAGCATTATCAGGAACAACAGCTTTATATGATACTCCCATACCATCGGTATTTCTGATAATTGAAGTAACTGTATTGACATTGCCAGCTTTGATATATTCAAGCTTAATATTCATTCCTGCCTCATATCTTATAATGTCAATATTGTCCGCAGCATTAACATCATATATATCATTGTGTCCGTCAAGCATAATATACATATGTGTGTTGCCATCAGCTACAACAGGCATAATCTTTGATATAACACCTGTTACACTTTCTGTGTTAGTAATCTCCTGCGTAGATTTATCAACAATTCCATTATCCTTAAGAAGCTGGATATAATTAGATTCACATTGAAGAACAGAATCACCAATTGCCACATTCTGGTACTTCTCTATGTTAAGCATTGCATAACATTTTACAAGCCCTGCATCATCTTTTAATGCCATAAAATATGTCGGCTGTCCACTTACATTAATTAAAAGTGGAAATGTCGCTTTATATCCAAGATTCTGCACCCGTCCTTTGGCTGAATCCATAGCCGAATATTCCTCAGCTCCCGAAACCTCATAATAACGTGTCTCCATTGTACGCTGGTTCATAAGCACAAATCCTACATTGGAATTATCCTGTCCAACTGATGTGATTCCTGTATATACCCACACATCGTCCTCAAGTGCTATATAATTATAACCATCCGTTGTCTTAAGGCAGTCCCTCTGGCTTAAAATACTGTTAATAAATCCATGCTTAAGACTTCCGTTATAATCATACAAATCAATAAGAAGCTCTGCTGAATACACTTTATCAACCCACGTTGGAACATCTTCCACCTTATAATCTGTCATTTCGCCTGTAACTGCATTACAAAGCACAACCCTGCCTACTGTCTGTCCGCCAAACAGTCCTATATTAAACTTCTTAACAGGGCATACCCAGTAAGGCGTTCCCTCATCATCAATCTCGAAGTTAATACTATCAAAAATATATGTTGGATATGCAAATCTTAAATGCCTGTATATATATCTTGAAAAATGATCCGACTCCGAATACTTAATCCCCTCTGAAAGCCTTACACATTCAGCCTCCTGTGTTGTCATATCAATTCTTATATATGCTGGAATACCCTTCTTATAGTTAGCAAACCATTTAATAAGATTGCCATATTCAAGTGGTGTAACCCTGACTGGCTTTTCTTTATAATTAATCTGGGAATACATATCCGCAACTTCATACTGGGAAACCATATCAACCATAGTTCCCATTACTCTTGTTCCTATTATTGAAGCTGACTCCTTATCAAGCAGTGGAATCTGGTCATACGAAACTTCCCTGATATCATCTGTAAAGCTTCTGTTCTCCACTGTTAAGAGATTCCGGTACTTTGCCGCATTAATTATTGGCGAAGATAATACATTGCCAACTACATATACAACAACAAATGCAATCGTAACATTAAGAAGCACCTTAAATATAATACTACCTGCCTTAGTCTTAAATTCAAAATGAGGGACTTTTATTGTATTATTATTAATGTCTTTATATCTGGTGCTTCCCTCCTTATGATTCATTATCCACTGGGCAATTGTAATTATTATCATAACAAATATAATAAATCCCCAAAATCCCTGTGAATGTATATTAATTGCCGGTAGCTTGATATAGTAATACACTGCTGCAACAACAATAACAACAAACGCCATAATAAGCTTCAATCCATTACTGACTTTCTTCATATACTCTTACCTTTCCTCTTAATTCAATATGCTATGTTAAAATTGTATTAAACTGCAAAGCATTTAACCAATCCATATAAAATCATAGACATATATGCTTATTTTTATAATCTTAATATTAATCTTAACATATATTTTATTGACAATCCATAATTTTAGTATAAAAATGATAATTGGAAAATATATGCTATAAAGGATGGTAACTAAAGTGAAAACAGGAATTGTATTTGAGGGCGGCGCATTCAGAACCATATTTTCTTGTGGTGTTATGGACGCTCTTGTTGAAAATGATATTATGCCAGATTATATGATTGGTGTATCTGCCGGTGCGGCATACGGCGTATCAATGGCTTCAAAACAGCCCCGCCGTAATCTTGATGTACTTATGAAATACCGCAATGACAAAAGATATCTCGGTCTTAGTAATATGATTGATAAAGATAACAAGTCTATCTATGGATTGGAATTCTCCTATGAAACAATCCCTAATGAACTTAATCTGTTTGATTATGATGCTTTTAAGCAGTATAAGGGTGATTTCTACTGTGTAGTTACTAATCTTCTTACCGGTCAGCCTGAATATATGAAATACACCGGTGATGACAGGACTAACACCGTGCTTAAAGCTACCTGTGCACTGCCTATGCTGTTTCCGCCAATTATTATTAACGATGTTCCTTATATGGACGGCGGCTTATCAGACTCAATACCTTATCTTAAAGCCATTGAGGATGGTTGTGACAGAATAATTGTCGTTCTTACAAGACAGTCAGGCTACACTAAGACAACTTCACGCTCTACTAAGGCTATTGCATATTCTTATAGAAACCAGTACCCTAAGCTTACAGAAACTATGCTTACAAGAGCCAGCCGCTACAATGAAAGCCTAAAAGGTCTTGACCAATATGTTAAAGAGGGACGTATCATAACTATACAACCTACAACAAGCAAGGGCTTTTCACGTCTTGAAAAGGATAAGAACAAAATCCTTTCTATGTACAATGACGGCTACAACCAGTGCTATGAACTGCTGGATACCATCAAAGAATTCTATGGAATTAAATAATTCCACATAATCCGCTTATTATTAATGTATACACTCTGTTTATTCTTCAGAAAATAGAGTGCATACATTAACATCTTAATAATTCCCGCATACAAAGTCTTTCACTATTCCTATCGCTTCCCTGACCATATAATTAACAAACAACACATCATCGCTCCCGCTTGCTATTCCACTTACATGTGTCAAGCCTTGTCCCTTAGCTAAAAGCTTAGACCTGAATATATGGAAATTATTCGTTGCAATGCCTACCGGAGAGCTGAAATCTGAAATGTATTGTACGGAATATTTCATATTCTCATTAGTATCTGTTGACTTATCTTCCATAATTATTCTATCACTATCTATACCTCTTTCGCATAGATATTCATACATTGCAAGTGCTTCTGTCTTATTCTCGCCACGTCCTTGTCCACCCGATACTATTATCTTACATTCTGTATTAATACATGCGTAATCATAGGCAGAGTCAAGTCTTCTTTTAAGTGAACGTGTTATTCGGTCGCCTCTTATCTGACAGCCAAGCACTATTACATATTCACAATTATAATCTGGCTTTTGCTTCATACTTATAACTATAAGGCTCTCAAGTATTGCAAATATAACAAATCCTGTTATTATGACAACTCTTGCAATATTCTTGACAAGCTGTGGGATATCTATAATTCCTTTGGCATCTAGTGTTCCTGCTATGTATAAGCCTGCAAAGAAAATTGTACCTAAAAGCCATATCCATATAAATGAAGATTTACGACCTGCATATGATACACATAGTATATAGTAGGCAAGGCATATTATGGATAAAATTAAGCATATATATCTCATATGTGGTTTCACTTAGTGCTCCTTTACTGTTTGGTGGATTGTTTCTTAATTTAATGTTTGGTGGCGGACGGACGTTAGGTAACTTTACTATATTACCGCTGGGCACGCTTTCGCTGCTTGTAGCCGTAGCGGACACTAAGCGGCTAAAGGACAGCCGCTAAGTGCCGACGGCTGCAAAAGCACCCAGCTTGCAATATAGTAAAGTTACATAACTGGATAGCGGCTGTATTTAATGGAAATAATCCGGAGGGCCGCTTTGCAGGTTTTAGAAATCTTTGATTTCTAAAGCCTGCTCGCTATTTACTATCGGGGTATAATTAAATAAGATAAAAATTGCTTTGTCAAAACACAATAATTTCTTATTAGCTATACCTGATTAATTTATTAGTTATAATCATACAGATATTTTGTCTTTTTGTCTATTTTTTGATAATTAATTGTATTGACACTGGTTTTAAAGATTTATACACTTTAATTAATACAATTAATATGTCTGATTTCCTCATATTTAAAAGTGAGTGTCAGGCAGGAAAAGGAGTTTTTATGTTTAAATATAATAAAGATGTTATACCTACTGATTGTGAACCAGGAGTCACACGCAAAATTCTCTGTTATTCTGATGACCTTATGATGTGCGAGATTACTTTTAAGAAAGGCTCTAAGGGGAACTTTCATAAGCACGAACATTTACAGATTACTTATATTGCCAAGGGAAGCTTTGAATTTACAATTGGTGGCGAAACCAAGATTGTAAATCAAGGCGACAGTGTGTATATGCCATCTAATGTTGAGCACGGCGTTACTGCACTTGAAGACGGCATACTTGTCGATGTGTTCAATCCTATGCGAAAAGATTTTCTTGCTTAACCGCATTACAATTAATGTATTGGATTTTAGACCCTTTTCGTGCGGGTGCGCATAATCGGCACATAGTGTCTTTTATGTAATATACCATATAATTAAATAAAAACTGCGGGACATACATAAATGATACTCAAATATCATCTATATAATATATCCCGCAGTTTTTATGTTCTTAAAATATTATCGCAATAATTTAACAATATTCTTAGTATCAATTAAACTGCCTACCACCACTGATATCTGTAACAGACAATTACCTATTAACCGTTATATTAAGAAATGCATCCTGTCCGATATTCTTTACGCTCTTTGGCACTGTTATCTCTTTAATTCCACTTGACATAAATGCCGCATAGCCTATATTTTCCAAACCATCTGGAAGTATCACCTCTGTAAGATTAGTACAGCCTGAAAAAGCATATGTACCAATGTTCTTAACTGATGATGGTATTGTCACACTCTTAAGATTGGTATTGTTATAAAATACACCTGAGGCAATTGTTACAACTCCATCTTTAATAGAGTAATTCTCTTTATTCTGGTCAGCTTCATAAAGAATATTATTAACAATTATATCATTAGAATCTTTTAATTTTTCTGCCCTCCATCTGGTTTCAGTAAATGCGTGTGTGCCTATATCTTCAACTGACTCTGGTATGACTATTTCTTCAAGGTTATAACAAGATAAAAAAGCATTTGAAGATATGTAGGTTATACCCTGCTCTATAGTTACTTTTTTAATCATCGTATCGTCCCTGAATGCACCATCGCCTATTGTGGATACACTTTTACCGTCAAGAACTGCTGGAACAACAAGTTCATCTTCCGACCTGCCCTTATCTGTAAGAGCAGTAATTGTAAGCGTTCCGTCTTCATTCTCTGTATACTGGTAAAGAGCAATTTTAATATTCTTTCTACCACAGCCTGATATTGCTAATAACATAATAAGTATCAAGCCTGCCACCAACATTTTCTTATGTATCTTCATTAACAGCCTCCCTTAGCCCACATATAGCAGAATGCCTGTGTTCTTGCCGCAAATCTGCAATTCTTAAGAAGTTCTTTCACTTCTTCTTTAGTGTACCACGAAGCTGTTATTTCTTCCATAGTTGATGTACTTTTAGAAAATGTTCCTTCTGCCTTTCCAATGACTACCTGATTAGTTTCATTTGAAAAACCTATTGCACTGTAGCTGTCATAAAGCTTATCATCAATCCTTATAAGATTAAGTCCTGTTTCTTCCTTCAGCTCTCTCTTAGCCGCAACCTCCGCCGTTTCGCCCTCATCAATAAGTCCCGCCGGGAAATTGTATACATAATCTCCTACGGACATTCTGTATTCCTTATTGATAAGTATTTTCCCGCCAGCCATATCTGTCGCAACTATAACAACCCCGTCAGGTCTGTCATTATGAAGGTCAGCCAATGAACTCACATTATCATTACGGCTTATTATTTCATATACCTTGGTTCTGTTATCCTCTGTTGTATATGTAATATCATATCTGTTAATAAAATGTCCGTCTAAAACCTTCTTGATACCTTCAAATCTCATTTTATTCCTCACTTCTTATTCTGCATGCATAGAAAATGCTTCCATATCGTAGCTCTTAAGGTTATCATATATCTTTCTGTCATCGGCTTCTGATAAGAGCTTATCCCTGTCTTTGGCTACAAGCATTTCATTCTTGCTTGAACGATGATGGCTAGGTCCGCCTACACAGCCTCCTTCGCACGCCATTCCTTCAACAAAGTCAGCTTGAAGTCTGTCCATTTTTAATAGCGTAAGTGCTTTCTTACATTCTGCTCCACCTGAACATTTTTCTATAGTGAACTTAGATGGGTCTTCACCTAACTCCTTCATACATTCTACTACAGCGGCAGCAACTCCACCACCATTACCAAATCTCTTGCCATATACACTTGCCTGCTGGCTGCTGTTAGCTTCAGCCTCAATCTTAACGTCCTTAGCTCTAAGCATTGCTCTGTACTCACCTACTGTAAGAACATAATCAGCATTTCCTTCTAAGTCCTTGTTACGTCTTTCATCTTTCTTTGCAATACAAGGTCCGATAAATACCGTTACTGTGTCCTTATCCTTAGACTTTAACATTCTTGAAACCGCACACATAGGTGATACAGTTGTCGATATATTGTCTGTTAATTCAGGATAGTGTTTCTTTATCATATTAACAAATGCAGGACAGCACGATGTTGTCATCTTTTTGCCCTCTTTATTAGCTTCAAGCCATTCCTTTGCTTCTGCACCGGCTGTCATATCACCACCAAGGGCAACCTCTACCATATCAGAAAATCCAACTTTCTTGCAGGCTGTTCTTATACTGTCCATTGTAATATCTGCACCAAATGAACCTTCAATTGCCGGTGCTACCATAGCGACAACCTTTTTACCTGATGTAATTGCCTTAATAACATCAACTATATCTGTCTTAGAACCAATAGCACCGAATGGACAGGCGTGTATGCAATGTCCACATTTAATACATTTACTGTCATCTATCTCACATATACCATTTTCGTCCATAGTAATTGCACCTACCGGACAGATTTTCTTACAAGGTCTAATCAAATCTGCAATAGCATTATATGGACAGGCTTTAGCACACTGACCACATTCTTTACATTTGTCAGGGTCAATATAAGCTCTGTCGCGCCCCATAGATACAGCCCCAAACTTACACGCCTGCTGACAGGCTTTAGCCATACATTTTCTACAATTATCTGTAACTATATAATGTGAAAGTGGACAGTCAGCACATGCCGCTTCTATAACCTGAACCACATTATCCTTACCTGTCTTAGGTGTTTCTGATGGACACTTTCCTTCTGCAAGTCTTATACGTTGTCTTACAACTTCACGCTCTTTGTATACGCAACATCTGTACTTCGCCTGAGGTCCCGGAAGCAGCTCATATGGAAGCTCCTCCTTCTTCTCTTCAAGCTGTCCAGCATAAGCAAGCTTTGCAACCTGATATAATATTTCATGTTTAATTTTCAGTATATTAGCATCATTAGAAAGCATATCTTTTGTCCTCCTGTAATCAAATATATTTACTAAGTAGATACAGTATAGCACACTTAATATATGTTTCCTAACCCTTTTTTAAACTTTCCCATCTAATCCCCCAACTCCAGCAA
Source organism: Lachnospira sp. CLA-JM-H23 (assembly GCF_040096425.1). Taxonomy (NCBI): domain Bacteria; kingdom Bacillati; phylum Bacillota; class Clostridia; order Lachnospirales; family Lachnospiraceae; genus Lachnospira; species Lachnospira sp. CLA-JM-H23. The sequence goes on along the minus strand of NZ_JBBMET010000005.1, from coordinate 60,300 downwards.
AAACATTCCCTCACAACCAAACAACACACCCCTCTCAACAACCAGTATAAACTCCCCCAGCAACCAGCAATGCCCAGACATAAGTCTGGGCGAGCGTCAGTTATTATCCAAAATCTTCAAGAAACCAATCAAAAACAGAAAAGTCAATATCTACCAAAATCCCTGATACCCTCTTCTCCCCCTGTTAGTGTCCCTCATCAATAAATTAATTCCTAAGCAAATCACTTCAAGAACGTAAATCAGATTGAGGAAGCTTATAGTTGCATAAGAATACGATGGGGAGCCGCCGGTCCTTAGTCGGCAGCCCTGGCTGGCGACTTAGTACCGCTGCGAGCGACACTCAGTGCAAACGTATCTTCGTTGTAACTATAAGCTTCCCCAATCCTCACTCACAACCTCCCGTTCTTAATCCTCACAACCTCAATTAATTTATCGCTATCACCTTATAATCCTGCTCCTCCACAGCCTTCTTAAGTACCTCATCATCAACTTCCTTTGCAAGTGTCACGACAGCCTCATTCTTCTCGTGGCTTACAACTGCCCCGCTTACACCGTCAACTGACTCTAATGCCTTCTTTACTCTTGCCTCACAGTGTCCACACATCATACCTTCAATATTCATTGTCTTTGTCATTTTATTATCCTCTTTTCTTTTATTATTAATATCCTGTGATGTAATATTATTCACAGGGCTATTATCAGTATTGTCTGTTGTCTTAACAATAAGACCCTTTCTGGCAGCTTTCTTTTTGTATACCTCATCTCTTGCTGTGTCATATATCTTTACAAGATTAAGCCTTAAAGCATTAGTCACAACACAGAAGCTTGAAAGGCTCATCGCCGCCGCACCAAACATAGGATTCATCTCCCAGCCAGTCAGATGTATCCACACACCTGCTGCAAGTGGAATTCCTATTATATTGTATATGAATGCCCAGAACAGGTTCTCGTGGATATTTCTTATCGTCCTGTGGCTGAGCCTGATAGCCGCCGCAACATCACTTAAGCAGTTCTTCATAATAACAACATCTGCTGCATCAATCGCCACGTCTGTTCCTGCACCAATCGCAATACCTATATCTGCTGATGTCAATGCTGGTGCATCATTAATTCCATCACCAACCATTATTACTTTGCCATACTTCTTAAGACGCTGTATTTCCTTTTCCTTACCGTCCGGAAGAACTCCTGCAATAACCTCATTAACACCTGCTATCTTTCCTATCGCATTGGCACTTCTTTCATTATCACCTGTTATCATTACAACATAAAGACCCATATCCTTTAATTCCTTTATGGCTTTAGGACTGTCCTCTTTTATTGTATCGGCAACAGCGATAATTCCTAAGAATTCTTTATCTGTTGCAAAGAACATAGGTGTCTTTCCATCGCCTGAAAGCTCGTAGGATTTTTTTATATATTCTTGTGGTATTGTTGCCTTTTTGCTTATATAATCTGCATTACCACCGTATAAGCTGATTTTATCAGAAATATCTGCACTGTCCGCCTCAAATGCTTTAATATACTGTGCACTGGCTTCAAGCCCATTTCCTGCAACTGCATTTGATACATCTATTGATATAATATCTGAATAATCATTCTGCTTTGCTGTATAATCGTAATTCACAACAGCTTTAGCAAGTGGATGCTCACTTCTTGCCTCTAACAGCTTCGCTATTGATATAAGCTTGTCGTCAGTAATTCCATCTGCACTTACAACATCAGTAACTACCGGTTCACCAGCTGTTATTGTACCTGTCTTATCAAGGGCAGCAATCTGCATTTTACCAGTCTGTTCAAGTGAAATGGCTGTCTTAAACATTATACCATTCTTAGCACCAACACCATTACCAACCATAATAGCAACTGGCGTTGCTAGTCCAAGTGCACAAGGACAGCTTATAACAAGCACCGATATTCCTCTTGCAAGTGCAAATCCAGCACTCTGTCCGGCTAACAGCCACACTATAATAGTAACTGCTGCGATTCCTATTACTACAGGCACAAATACTCCTGATACCTTATCTGCTATCTTTGCAATAGGTGCTTTAGTTGCCGCCGCATCACTTACCATCTGTATAATTTTTGATAAAGTTGTATCCTCACCTACTCTTGTTGCAACACATTTTATATAACCTGATGTGTTAAGAGTTGCCGCTGATACACTGTCACCGACATTTTTATCGACCGGGATACTCTCTCCTGTGAGGGCTGACTCATTAACCGCACTCATACCCTCTATAATCTCACCATCAACAGGAATATTCTCTCCTGGTTTTACAACAAATGTATCCCCTTTGTGAACCTGTTCTACCGGAACAACCTGTTCATTACCATCAATAACTACTGTCGCTGTTGTCGCCGCAAGCTTCATAAGGCTTTTAAGTGCATCTGTTGTCTTTCCTTTTGAATGGGCCTCAAGCATTTTACCTATTGTTATAAGTGTAAGAATCATTGCCGCTGACTCAAAATAGAATTCGTGCATATAATGCATTACACCATCCATATCCATACGCACCTGTGCATCAGTCATCGCAAATAAGGCATATGTGCTGTATACAAATGCTGCACCAGAGCCAAGTGCTACAAGCGTATCCATATTAGGTGAGCCGTGAAGCATACTTTTAAAACCATTTATAAAAAATCTCTGGTTAATAACCATAATTATTATTGTAAGAAGCATCTGTATAAGTCCCATAGCTATATGGTTATTCTCAAGTACACCTGGAAGCGGCCAGCCCCACATCATATGTCCCATACTGAAATACATAAGTATAAGCAGAAATACAAGCGATGCCACAAGTCTTTTGGCAAGCTTAGGTGTTGTTGTATCTTTAAGCGATTCCTCAAGTCCTGCTATTGTTTGATTGCCTTCACTTTTACTACCTGAACTTTCTGAACCTCTTATGCTTGCACCATATCCTGCATCGGTTACTGCCTTTATTATCTGCTCGTCTGCGGCTGCACCCTCAACGCCCATTGAATTAGTGAGCAGACTGACTGAACAGCTAGTTACACCAGGAACCTTGGATACAGCTTTCTCAACTCTTGCCTGACACGCGGCACAGGTCATCCCTGTAACATTGTATTGTTTCAAAATGTATCATCTCCTCCCTTAATCTGTTAAGCACATTAATTATATTGTCTTAATATCTACTACCTTAAAATCTAATCTTTCTATAGTTCTTCTTATTAAATCATCATCAACAGGCTTATCAAGCTGTATTGCAGCTGTCTTTTTCTTTAAATTAACTTCACAGGCCGCTCCATCTATTCTGTTAATCTGATGTTCTATGCTGTTCTTGCAGTTATCGCAGTGCATACCCTCAATTGTTACAAGCTTAGTTGCAATTATGTCACCTTCAAGCACTTTCTTGTCCTCTTTCATTGTTCCACCGCTGCCACAGCAGCCGCCTTCTCCTTTGCCGTGCTTTATGCCGCTTTTTACTGCAAATATTACTATAATAACTAATACTACAATTATTATCGCTGTTCCCATATATACCTCTTTTCTTACTTCATAAACTTCTGCATTGTAATAATAAGTTCATCAACTACCTCATCATCACCATTCTTTATGTCATCAACTACGCAGGTCTTAATATGATTAGAAAGTAATGCTTTATCAAATGCAGTAAGCGCCGCGTTAGCGGCAAGTGCCTGATTAAGAATATCTATACAGTAGGCATCATTCTCAACCATACCGTATATTCCTCTTATCTGGCCTTCTATCCTTTTTAATCTGTTAAGAAGAAGCTTCTTCTCTGAATCACTTCTTTCTTTCATCTTGCTGCCACAACAGCATTGTTTATCTTCTGCCATTCAACCACTCCTTTCGCCTGCTATATTACTGTGTTAATATCATCATCTATAATATATACCCCCTGTGGGTATTTTGCAAGGATAATTTTTCTCATTTAAGGCATTTTAATTTTAAAATGAATTCTATCAGAATTCACTATTACACAAAAAATGTGTATCCGTCAGATAACTACCCAATTATAGCTGCCTGTCAGATACACACTTTACTTTTAATATTCTTTTTTCTGTTATTTTCCTGTACAAGGACTATTAAAGTCACAGTACAAAATTGCCTCTGCTATTCTGTTGTCCCTTTCCAGCCCGCGATATCACTGTCACTAAAAGCATAATCAAGAGGCCTTTTATATATTTGCTCATAAGCTGCTTTCTTCTGCTCATAATCTTTTTTCATCATATCAAAGCTGTTATCACGCTCATTCTTTTCCGGGTCTGGATATATAGGGTCTAATATGTGAAGAACATACTTAACTCTTTTAAATTCCTCTGTATCATCCTTATCCATATCTTTCATCTCAACAAAGCACGATATAATCGGAACATTAAACTTGGCTGCATAAAAGTATGCCCCCCTCTTTGGTGGACGAGGCTTTCTGTAATTAAACCACATTTCCTGCTCTGGATATATAAGAATATACTCTTTCTTATTAACAAGAAGGTTATTAAGTGTTCTATAAAAATGTCTTTCCATATAATCCTTATCTTTGCTGACTGGAATTTCATCTGCATATCTCATAAGAAAACCAAGAAAACCTTTCATTGCAAAGTTAGTATCCTGACTTACGATAAACATTCTGTATCTTCTTGCCTTCTTAATTCCATATCTTATAATCGTTGTATCAACAGGATTAAAATGATTACTTGTTATAATAGCTCCTGATTTAATATGTTTAATCTTCTCTGCACCTACAACCTTTGTATTAGCATTAACGCCAAAAGTTATAAAATCAACAATTCTTCTTGCAAGCCAGTTCCTGTAATGATATGGAATTTCATTACGCTGTTTTACATATTTGCCAAGAAGCTTTTTTCTTCTTGTACTGTCAAGTTCCGGATCGCCGATTTCTACTTTGTCATTAAACCTTCCGTTATCTGCCGCATTTTTAATATTAGCAACAACTTCCTTCTTGCTTCCACCTATTATCATAATCTTATCTTTTCTCCACTTTCAAGCACTTTTCTAAATGTTACTTCTGTATCTGCATTAGCTCCTGCTCTTCTGAAAAGATCAGCCATATGCTCTTTATCTTCTGCCTTCTGTTCATCTGAATAATTCTCTTTGCTCTTAACAATGTCTTCAAAATAAACAGAACGTTTAGCATAATCCCAGAAATAATTCTCGTACTGAATTCCGTCATAACACCAAGGCTTATCAAATAAATTATAATGAATTATCTTAGGTGATGGATTCTCAGGCTTGTTTCTGTTAGGCATTGCATCCCAGCAAGATTCAAGATATTCTATCTTACCATAGCACATAGAATTAAGATAATCCTGATCTGGTGCAATACAGTCAAAATGATACTTATTAAGAAGATATAAGAAATGCTCTGCAAGCTTAGCCTCTCTTAAAGCCTTCATATTCATAAGAAGCATACCTGAATTAAAGTAATCACCAAGCTTTAAACCAAGAGATTCTGTCATATATCTTTGCAGTTCAGGAGCATCATTAACCGAACTATCTTTGCACACTCCTATAAGATTGCCGTGCATATCTGTATCATAAAGCTCTGATATATCGCCAGGAACAACTATATCACTGTCTATATATATAGCCTTATCATATTCCGGATACATATCTGGAATAAATATTCTGAAATATATTGTCATTGTGAAATAATCTGAACGAAGTCTGTTCTCAATTCTGTCTGTTATCATATCAAGGCTCTGCTTCATATACTTAAATTCCATCTCAAAATTAGGATGATCCTTAACCAGTTCAGCAAGATTATTTCTATTCTCCTCATTAAGCTCCTGGTAAACTACTATTATCTTGTAGTTTCTGTCCTTTGAAGCATTTTCAATAAGTGATATTAATGCAACATGCAGATATGGTGCATATGCATCATCAATTGTAAAAAATATTGGTATTATCTCATTCTTGTTAATCATATTAATTCTCCATTCCAATTATCTTTATTATTTTAATTATTTTAATATTTTTATTTACATATTTTAATTTCATTAATCTGTACAAATACTCATAAATAATAATTATATTTCATAGCTGCCAAGCTCTGCCAAAGCATTTTTGTATTTATTAAACAATACCTCGTATTCTTCTCTTGGGATTTTCAGCACCCCAAATACTTCTTCTGTCTGCCACGGCTTCACTGTTTCTGTCCTGACATAAGGAAAGAACTTAAAATGTGTTGTAAAATGCTGGAATACTGTATCACTGTGAAGTCTTCTCTGGTCGTTATATTTTCTTTCACATATTTTCTTGTTAACCGATAGCTTGTTAAGTGCCGACTGGTCTGGCATAAACATCTGCTTTGAAGTACACATTTCACGGCATTTCTTTAAAAGTCCTGTCTTCTTTAACTGTACCATATTCATAAGAAGCACTCCCGAGTTAAGATAATCTCTTTTAAAAATGTTCTTTCTAAAAAACCAGCTTCCGTAATAATCAAGAACTCCAGCTATCTCTACATTTTCCATATTCTGATAATAAAATTCTGTAAAATCTTTTCTGCATATTATATCAGTATCAAGATACAACAGCCTGTCTGGAAGCTCTGCTATCTCATCTGCAAATAATCTTAACATACAGCATGGCGTAAATCTTGTCGACATATTGGCAAGAGGCACTTCTTTATTGAATAAACCGGACGTATCAATAAATTTAATACGAAGCCTGTTATCATATTTCTTCGATAATTCTGTATTACAATAGTCAGAAAGTCTGCCATCTATCGGCTCATAATGCTTATCATTAACAGACATATTAAGCGTTAATACATATACATCAAGGTCTTCTTTGGTGTGTTCCAATAATGATATAACCGCTATAAGAAGCCCATTCTGTATATTCTTATCTCCACAAAACAATATATTCATATCTGTAATCCTGCAATGCTATTACATAACATTCTTTCTTTCATATCTTATATATTCATAATCGCTAAGATGACTTCGCGACTTCATAACTTCATATACCCTATCGTGAAGCATCTTCTGGTTATCCTTTATTCCTGCACCTGTGTCTGGATAAAACGGTCCATCAATATACACATTGACCTTTGGTCTTTTTATAATGTTCTTAAGAAAATGTCTATGCGTATATGTTGTCGTCATCACATACACCGGTTTATTAAGCTCCGCTGGAAAACGGAATGACGTCTTCTCAAATGGTCTTATCTGTGTATAATACGGCCAGACGTGTGCCTCAGGATATATAATAACAGGATGACCCTGCTCAATGTGCTTCTTATACGCTTCTGTAAACTTCTTATACTGGCTTATGGAATCCGGAACAGGAAGTGCACCAAGCTCTGGAAGTATCTTACCTATAACGGGTATTCCATAATTGGCCTGGCTTACTATTACATATACTCTCTTTCCTACACACGCAAGTGCTGGTATTACAACATCTCCTACAGGCTGTGTGTGATTGGCATATACAAAATAGCCATCTTTCTTACACTTCTTTAAAAGCTTTCTATTCTTGTAGCTTATATTAAAAAATAACTTACAGCATATGTAACCTATAACTATTGCCAATACATATATAACCATTGAAGCCATTTTAAATAATAAGCTGTTATTTATCCATTCGTAATTAGTCTTTAACTTAAAACTCTGATTGTGGCTTTTAACAACATCATCTGTGTATGAACTATAATATATAGTTCTGTCAGCCTTCATAATATTATCATCTCCAATCACTATCTGCTTTATAGAATAAGATATAAAGCAAAAAGCTACAATTTGTTGTATTGTACCCCTCTGCAACCTGTTTGTCAACAAAATGTAGAGTTAATACTCCAAAATGTAGCTTTAATATCTTTCAATATAGTTCTAATTATTATATTGCATTCTCTTATCACTATGTGATATAGCTTTCATTACTATATAATATGATTTTAATACTGTAATGCACTCATTATATTATATACAATTAAACAGCTATTCAATTACACATTTTCTTCAATCCATTCATATAAATCGCTGAATATATCCTCACGGTCTGTTTCACTGTGAAGTTCGTGTCTGTCATCTTCATAAAGATAAAGTTCAACATTATCCACATATTTAGTATACATTTTAAATGCCTTCTTTACACCCTTACCATAATCTCCTACCGGGTCTTCAAGTCCTGATGCAAATAATACAGGAAGCTTATCCGGTGTCTTTGCTATATTCTTCTTATCAATATCATATTTAATAACATTTAAAAATCCTATATACGCATTGGCTGTGAACTTATAAGAACACTTAGGGTCGCTTAGGTACTCATCAACTATCTTAGTATCCTTAGTAAGCCAGTCGTTAGCTGTCCTGTTGTCCTTAATTCTCTTATTATATGCACCGAACATAATCGTATTAAGGAGTTCACTTCTATATCTTTCTCCCCTTACAAGCTTCGCAATATGTGCAAGCTTAAGTCCGCTGTCAACAACTGCCTTAGGCTGGTTGCCTGTTCCTAAGAATATAACCCCGTCAAGCTCATCTCCATATATGCTGGCATATTTTCTTGACATATATGAACCCATACTATGACCGATAAGAACATATGGAAGGTCTGGATAATTCTTCTTCATTATAAGTGTAAGCCTGTGCATATCTTTAATTAAAAAGTCTGCACCATGATTACCCTTGGCAAAATATCCCAGATCTTCATCACTATTAACTGAATCTCCGTGTCCTAAATGATCATTACCTGCAACTACAAAGCCTTTGCCTGTAAAGTATTCTGCCATCTCTTCAAACCTTTCAATATGGTCTATCATTCCGTGTGCAATCTGTATTACACCTACAGGCTTCTTATACACGTCACTGTCCGGATACCATATAACCGCGTGGATATTACATATTCCGCTAGAAGACTTAAACTGTTTATCTTCTCGTTCCTTTGGCATATTTAAAACCTCCTTTTATCTGATATTTTTATTTAATATTGCAATTTCATATACTGACTTATACTATCAATATTATTATCTGCTATTAATAATTACCAAAGTGCTGCTCATAATGATTAATCCCTGTGGCTTCTGTCAACATATTCCCTCTTAGTAACAAGGCTCTTATATGCTGGACGGATAATCTTGTCAGTTGTAACAAGTTCTTCTATTCTGTGTGCACTCCAGCCAACAATTCTTGCTATTGCAAAAAGCGGTGTATAGAGTTCCTTTGGTATATCCAGCATATCGTATACAAATCCACTATAGAAATCAACATTAGGACTTACACCCTTGAATATCTTTCTCTCCTTGGCAATAAGCATTGGTGCAATCCTCTCTATATTATTGTACAATGCCATATCCTCAGCTCTTCCCTTTGCATTAGCAAGCTGCTCAACAAATCCCTTGAACACTCTTTCTCTTGGGTCTGATAATGAATATACTGCGTGACCCATACCATATATAAGACCTTTCTTATCAAATGCTTCTTTATTAAGAATTTTATCAAGATAATGCTCTATTTCCTCTTCATCGTGATAATCCTTAATATGTGCCCTTATATCTTCCATCATATTCATAACCATAAGATTAGCACCACCATGCTTTCTTCCCTTAAGTGATGACATAGCTGCTGCAATTGCTGAGTATGTATCTGAACCTGAGGAAGTAACAACTCTTGTTGTAAATGATGAATTATTACCACCACCATGTTCCATATGAAGAAGCAGTGCAATATCAAGTACATGTGTTTCCAGTGGTGTATATTTCATATCTGGTCTTAACATTCTTAAAAAATTCTCAGCAAGTGATAATTCCTTATCTGGTCTGTGGATATACATACTATCATCTCTCTCATAATGATTGTATGCGTGGTAACCATATACAGCAAGCATTGGAAATGTACTTATAAGCTGTATGCTCTGTCTTAATACATTTTCTATGCTAAGATCATCTTTCCTGTCATCGTAAGATGCAAGTGTAAGAATACTTCTTGTCATTGAGTTCATAATATCAGCTGAAGGTGCTTTCATAATTACATCTCTTGTAAAGTTAGTCGGAAGCTCCATACAGTTAGCAATTATATGTCTGAATTCTTCAAGCTGTGTGGCATCTGGCAGTTCACCAAATAATAAAAGATATGCACTTTCCTCAAATATAAATCTCTTATCGCCAGCACCTTTTACAAGTTTAGTTACATCATAACCCCTATATAAAAGTTCTCCATCACAAGGTACTTTCTCTCCGTCTATTACATCAAATGCCCTTACACTTGATATATTAGTAAGTCCTGTAAGAACTCCCTGTCCATTTTCATCTCTAAGACCCTTCTTAACTCCGTAATCTGTATATAAAGCCTTTGGAATGCTGTCATTATCAATGCACATATCAGCCTGTTTCTTTGAATAATCATTAATATTCTCCATAGTTTTGTTCCACCTTTCCATCATATGCCTTCCTTTCCTATCAAACTAACATAAACCTGTGCTACGTCCAGCACATATACAACTTTAGTTACTCAAGTTCACCATTAACATTGTCATTCATCTGTCTTATGACTCTTCTAAATACCTGCAACTCCTCTTCTGAAACCCCCTCCGTAAGTATCTGCCTGCACTGTTCATATGCAACATTAACTTTATCTATGACCTTATAAGAAGCCTCTGTCAGCGTAATTCTCATTACCCTGCGGTCATCTTCGTCTTCTTTCATATTAATAAGCCCCTTTTCTAATAAATGTTCCAACGACTTAGAAATATGCGACTTTGATAAATGTATTCTGTGTATAATCTCTTTAGCTGTGTCGATATTCTCTTTGGTGATGAATTCAAGAATATCCAGTTCAACTGGTCTTAATCCATATTCTTCCATAATAGGTTCAACCCTTTTAGCAAGAAGCTTTCTAAGCTGCAACCCTGATGTAATTAAATCATAGGCATCCATTGTTAACCTTCCTTAAAATATTATGCAGTATTTAGTTCGTTAGGAAACTATTTCAAGTATAAATGCTAAGCTTTAATCTGTCAATAAAATATATCAAAAGAAAATATAAATTTTAAAAATTTTAAAAAAATTTAATAGAAGTATGAACATCTTTTTATATTTGTATGTTATAATCTGTCATATTTTGTCGATATATAATATAAAAGTAACATTTTGAAATAAGGTCCAAGGAGGGATTATTGCAGTAAATGGAGTTATTAGCAATTCAAAAGTGTACCCTGTCCAGACCATCAGTAATCTTAAAGGTATAGGACGCGATAATACAAGTGCTGAACATAAAAGCGGTGAAAAGCCTCATAGCCAGACAATGAATATGAAGATTGCTTTTGAAGCTTACAACAATGCACCTGCTGACTGCTATACTGTTACTTACAATAATAAGAGCCAGTTACAGTCATTTTATTATTGTCCTCACCACGAGTATACTTACTGATAGCGGACATACAAGAAAAGAGGCTGTCACATCAGGCATAATCCATACAATATATCTGTTAGTCATTACTTACAGTTTATATATTATATGAACAATATCTGATATGACAGCCTCTTTCCTTTTTCTATTTGCTTTACTTTATTTTTATTGATTAAATTCATTTACTATTTAGTAACACAGCATTTTCTTAAGTTCTTCTCTTTCGTCTTCTTTTACTCTTATTATAATGGCTTTCCTGCCAGCACTTCCTTATAATCCTTATAATTATCCTCCAGCAGCTTAGGTGTATCAAGCCCATATGGACAATGAGCACTGCACGCTCCGCAATGTATGCAATCCTCTATCTTCTTCATCTTAGCCTGCACCTCCTTAGTAAGCTGAAGCTCTGATGGTGAACGTCTAAGAAGCAGTGACATTCTTGCACAATTGTTAATCTCTATATGTGCTGGACACGTTGGCATACAATATCCACATCCCCTGCAAAAGTTGCCAGCAAGCTCTTTCTTATCATTTTCAATTACCGCTTTAATCTCTTCATCAAGAACTGGAGGGTTATCTATGTAACTTATGAACTCATCTAATTCTGTTTCCCTCTGGACACCCCATATTGGAAGAACATTATCGTATTGTGCCTGATAAGCATATGCAACCTTGGAATTAGTTATCAGTCCTCCAGAAAGTGCTTTCATTGCTATAAATCCGATATTTTTCTCACGACAGACTTCAACAAGCTTATGCTCTTTTTCTGTTGCAAGATAGTTAAATGGAAACTGCAATGTTTCATAAAGTCCTGACTCAAGTGCCTCCATAGCAACATTAAGCCTGTGGTTAGTAATTCCTATATGTCTTATCTTTCCCTGTGCTTTTGCCTCAAGCATAGCTTCATAAAGTCCTGTTCCATCACCCGGCTTTGGACAGAATGATGGATTGTGGAACTGGTAAATATCAATATAATCTGTCTTTAAATTATTAAGGCTTGTTGCAAGGTCCTTCCAGAAATCCTCTGAATTCTGTGCCGCTGTCTTTGTTGCAATGTAAATATTATCTCTTACATCTGACAAAGCTTCACCAATCTTTTCTTCGCTGTCTGTATAAAATCTTGCTGTATCATAAAAATCTATCCCCGCCTCATATGCCTTTCTTAACAAATGGGCAGATGCCTCGCTGCTAATTCTCTGGATTGGCAGTGCGCCAAATCCATTTTTATTAACTGTTATTCCTGTACTTCCTAATGTAACCTTAACCATAATATTCCTCTTTTCTATGTATTATTTTATTATTCCTGCCCAGCCTTAACTAACAGATTGTCCTGTATAATTACTTTATCGCCGACATCTATACCCTTATCATAAAGATACATATCTGCCGCTTCTATATATAGAAGATTTCCCTTCTCATCTATAAGTGTAACCTTATCAATAACCTGCTGTCCATCCATAAGACCCTCACAGCCAAAATCCGGTTCTTCAATATCCTTAACTGTATATATCATCTGTATCCTTCCCTGCTATTTACACTTTTATATATTATATTTATTATGAATATTCAACCTTGAAAGTCTGTTAAAATCCTGCTAATATAATTTAATTATAAATCCAATAGTAGTATTATAGCAATATAAATAACACAATTAAAGACAAAGTATCAACAAAAGCTGTTAGAATTATCGGCAAGGCACCAGATAAGAAATACATATTTGTAACAGGTTTTATACCTAAAAATGCTTAATATCTTGAAATATATATGCTATACTCTATTCATAAATCAACGCGTATATTTAACACGTTTAGATATATCACGATTTAAGAAAGGAATTACATCTATGTTTAAAATTGATGAAAGACTCCCTAAAGAATCTGCTAAAGATTATGTTGTAAGACAACTTGTATATAACATTGTCCACATCAATCTTACACCGGGACAGCAGCTTGACTCTGACGAGATAAGCGAACTTCTTAATGTCAGCAAGAACCCTATACGTGAGGCAGAGCTTGAACTTTCACAGACACGTCTTATTGAAATCAAGCCTAAGATTGGTGCTTATGTATCATTGATTGATGCCAATATTGTCGAGGAAGTAAGGGAATTAAGAAGCGTGCTGGAAGCTGAGCTTGCAGCTCTTGCCTGTACTACTCTTAACAAAGAGCAGATTAATATGCTCTGGGAAAATGTCGCTTTATGGCAGATGTATATGAAACGTAATGACGAAGAAAAGATATTCCAGCTTGATAAAGAATTCCACAAATCATTATATAAAATGTGCAATAAGAATTACTGGTATGAATTAGTGAATAATATCTCACCACATTTTGACAGAACTACTATTCTTAGTTTCAGATGTATATCTGTTGGCCATATTTTATCAGACCATGAGGAACTTGTGGCTGCCATTGAGAACAGGGAGACTGATAAAGCCCGTGAAATATCTAAACGTCACTTAAACAGATATACTGAGAATATTAATTCTATAAAAGATAATTATGCTGAGTACTTTAAAGAATAATTAATGACTGCTACTTATCAGCGTAAAAATATATTTTAACCCTTAAGATTAGTGCCTGTGCACATATGACATAAAATTGTTATCACAAAAAACGTGCACAGCCACAAACTTTATATGTGCAAAAATATGCACAGAAATGGAGATTATTATGGCTCACTTAACTATTAATTACAAATCTTCTGCCCTCAATATGCCTATTATGCTTGATGTCCTTATACCTCAGGGAAGAGGGAATTATAAAGTCCTGTATCTTTTGCATGGTGCAGGCGGTGACCACTCAAGCTGGGTACTTAACACCCGTATTGCAGATTATGTAAATACTACTGATATTGCTGTAGTTATGCCATCTGGCAATAACCGTTTCTATATCAATAATATTCACGGCAAGGACTATTATACTTATGCTGTAAAGGAACTTATAACACAGTGTGAACAGTGGTTTAACATAAGCCGCGACCCTAAAGACCGCTATATTGCCGGTATGTCAATGGGCGGATATGGTGCATTTTATGCAGCACTTAATAATCCTTCTATGTATAACACCGCATTTTCATATTCAGGTCTTCTTAATATACTTGAACGCTACGATAATCCTCAGGGAATTGATATGTTCCCTGTATTCGGAAGCCGTGATGACCTTATCAATAACAAGCTGGATTTATACAGCCTTATTGACGCCTATGCTAAGGAGAACGAAAAGCTTAAGGCTTCTGACACTCAATATAACGATACCAAATTTGTAATAACCTGCGGATTGCAGGACCCAAGAATACATATGAGCTGTAAATTTAATAATGCTCTTTCAGCCGCCGGAATTAACACGTCTTATTACGAAACAGATGGTGGTCACAACTGGGAATACTGGGACAGATGTATTAAAAATACAATTGATTATATATACAATGCAAAAGGTGCAGAATGGAGGTCATTATGTCGGTAATTAATATTAACTTATTCTCTATGATGTTAAGGAGAACTATTGATGTAACTGTCGTTCTTCCTGATAAGATTAACGATGATGAAAAGCTTCCCTGCGTATGGCTTTACCACGGCGGAAGTGGTGACCATACGGAATGGCTCTATCACACTTCTTTGGTGGATACTGTTAACGAACGCCATTTTGCGGCTGTTCTGCCAGAAGTATTTGAATCCTGCTTTGTCAATATGAATATAGGCGACAAGTACGAAAGCTTTGTTGCCAAAGAACTGCCATCTACTATACATAATATGTTTGCGTGTATCTCTGATGACAGAAAATATAATTATGTGTCTGGATTTTCCAACGGAGGCTATGGCTGTTTACATTCAGCCCTCAAATATCCTTCAACTTTCTCAAAGGTTGGTGCTTTTTCTGCTGGTGATAAAGCCGATTCTGTATTTGTTAATGATAACAGTACTAAAGCCAAAAACCGCATATTATTATTCGGTGACAAAGATATCCACAATACAGATTACTGCCTTACATATCTTGCGGATAAGCTTATAACTGATAATAAGAAGGCACTTGCCCCTGATATATATCACGCCTGTGGAAGTCTTGATCCCTGGCTTGACATGAACCATATTGTAAGAGATTATTTCCTTGAACATAATGATTTCTACAATTACACCTATGATGAACTTGAAGGACTTGGACACGAATGGAAATTCTGGGATATCGAATTACAGAAATTCCTTGATTACGCAGGACTTCCTGTAGTTAAATAAATATAATTATATTCATACAACACTGTATATATCCGGCAATAATTTGTAATACATTTATTATAATAATCGACAAGGCGTTTTATAGCTGTCACTTACACAGTACTATAAAACGCCTTTTATTCAACAGGGTTGTCGCAGCCCTATTTATATTAATTCAATACAATTCCCTTATTAAGTTACCCCAATATTATATTTCAAAATGCTTCTGAAGTTTTTCTGATACTTCTGAAATATTCTCAATATCACTAAGAATATTACCAATCGAATTATTCTGTGCAACAATAGTCTGTGATATATCTTCGATTGTTGCTGAATTCTCCTCTGATGTTGCAACCAAAGTCTGCATTTCTTCCTGTATAGTTCCAAAGCTCTGCTTTATATTATCAATAATGCTATACTCTTCTTTGACAATATCACTTGCCTGCTCTGTGGCATTATTAATATTCTTAAAGTATTCAAGAAGTCCATCAATAGTATCAACACTCTCCGCCGCCGCATTGGTACCTTGTGTAATCTCATCATCAACCTGTCTGGTAGTATCAGTAAGCCACTTTAGTATATTCTGTATATTTCCAGCGGACTTTGCACTCTCTTCTGATAATGCACGGATTTCATCCGCAACAACAGCAAAACCTTTTCCGTGTTCACCTGCTCTTGCCGCTTCAATAGACGCATTGAGTGATAACAGATTAGTCTGTGCCGCAATTGAATTAATCTCACCAAGAATGTCTGTAATCTTCTTCATCTGTGTAAGAAGCTCACTTGTAGTCTTATGTGCTGCTCCTACTGTACTCTTAACAGAAGCAATCGTACTCTTAGCTTCTTCAACAGCCTCATTACCTTTTTCTACAGCTTCTTTAACATTGTTAAAGCCATTATCAAGCTGTCCAGCCAGTTCATAATTATTTCCAACTTCCTCTGTTGCCGCATTAACCTTTTCCATAACATTTACTGTTGACTTTGCAGCTTCTTCAACTATCTGCTGCATCTGTCTTGCCGCCTGATTAACATTACTGCTTCCGTCTGCCAGTTCATTAACTGCGATCTTGCTTGTGTTAATCGTAGCACTAAGGTCATCTGCTATGTCATTAGCCAGCTTTGCATTCTGCTGTACAATATAAAGTGCTTCTTCCGTACTTTTTACAACTGAAGCACCTCTCTTAGTTGCAAAATAAAGTATCAACGCAGTTATTCCAAACAATAGAATTCTTGATACAACTCCTGCAACAGTATATTCAATACCTGCTATAGTCTGTGGACTAACAATACCGAATATAACCGAAATAATTGTAAATGGAACTGCAAACGAAATTATTACTTTCTCAATAAAATATGTTGCAGTCATTGCAAGTAATACGAAATTTGCTATGTAAGGTATAGAATTTCCTCCTGATACCCACGAATAGAACAAAGTTCCTATTGCTGGTGGCAGTGCTAATATTAATGCTTTTCTGGAATCTGATATTGGGAGGAAATACCCAATGGTTGAAATAATTCCTGACACAATAACTATCATACTTCCTTTAAGTGCCATTGCTGTCATCCCATATCCGAATACAGATACAAGACTTAATGCCACTACCGAACACCATATGATAATAAGATTCTGTTGGTGTAACTTTTTCATCATAAGATCATCTACCTTTCTTTATCTCTAGGTGCATATTTCACAATCAAAATATCAATACTTTAAATTGTATATAATAATCTTTTCTTTCAGCCTCAGGCATATCAAAAAGGGTTGAATCTCTTCCATCATCATCTATAGTGTTTAATTTCAATATATTTTTAGAGTATATTATCACACTATTTATATCTCCTGAACGGTTATCTACCTCAATTGGCGTATTCCCTTTGATACATACTACTTCTTGAATAATTTTATTATTTTTTCCAACAAACTGAACTTTCACGCCATTGTCATCCGACATTCTGTCAACTTCAACTTGTAATCTGATAATATCCTTATTCTGCGGAAAATATTCTATTATTGCTCTTGCACACGCATCGCGGTCAATAATCTCATATTTATCATCATAATCGGTGAATTTATCCCTGTCTGAATATGGTTTTGGATTATGTTCATAGTTAATATCACACCATAAAGGTTTCATTATTGAATATTTATTATCTTTTGTCAGCTTGCTTATCCATATATCTTCCTTATTACAGCTATAGGTTATCCACACATTTTTATCAAAATTTCCATTATATGAACATATTCCACGCATATATTGTGCACCAAGATTCTTAATATTACCCTGATATTTATAAGGAGGTATCTCTGGAATAAGTGCTTTCATATTATAATATTCCCTGCCGTCGTTACTTTCCATAACTGCTAAAGGCCATCTGTGAGAACCATCCGTTGTTGGATTATAACATATAATATAATTTCCATCAGGTGTCTTTTGTCCCCATACTTTAGCAGTATTAGTTATAAGAGAGGGTATTTTCTCATCTATAAGAACATTCCCCTCTTTATCAAACAGATACCCCTCACCTTTCTTGCAAAGCCCTACTATATTGCCATAGGCATCTTCATAAAGGGAAACAGCCCTGCCGTGTGTCTTATATGATTTATCATACATCTCCTCCTCATACCACTGCTCAAGTATAAGCTTCTTAGTAAGCAGCTCATCACAGGCTTTAACGAATTCTTTATCCGAAGAATGAACATAATATGGAATATCAAGCTGTTCATTACTGCCCTCTGGTGAATAAAATATTGTGTTGTCCCCATTAAATCCACCAGCCTCATTATATTTAATAATATACATATCTGACAATGTGTAATCTTTATACACTTCTCTTACAAGACGTGCTGCACCATAACCATTATTAGGGGCTCTGTGGCTGTCTGGTGAGAATCCATAAAATGTTGTTGCAATAAGCTTTCCATTGGAAGCCTTATAAAAACACATTCTAAAATGCACTATTGCCGGTGCTTTCTTAGGAAGAAGTTCTTTATCAGGTCCTGTATATCCATCTGTGTCCGCTAACATATATGGAAAAAGTACCTTTTCCTTATCCCATACACAGCCGTCTTTAGATGTTGTATACACGATTTCATCAGGTGCACCGTGCTCATCACGCTTACCGCTTATATATGAAAGCACAAGCCTGTTATTAAAAGCAGTAAGCATAGGTGCGTGGTTATATGTATAATCTCCATCCGTGCGGCAGCTCCTCCTTATCTGATATGTATACACACCTGCCTTATGTTCCAATCCGCCATCTTGTCGTGTCATATCAATCTCAGGCACATCATTACAATTAATTACATGTTTATCATCCATAGTCTTCTCCCTTTCTTAGCACATTTTATTACTTCCCTTAATGTTACCTCACCCATTAAAATACTCTTTTACAAGCTTAATTACAACGACTGACAACAAGAATACGGCAATAAGATTAAGTATAGTCATAAGTCCATTAAATGTCTCTGCTATGCTCCACATATGTCCAAGATTAATAGTCATTCCAACTATTGCAGCATATATATAAAGAAACATAAATGGGTTATATGCAGACTTAAGTCCACATATAACCCATTATATATAACCTTATTGCATAACAATATAATTCTTAATTATGTTATCTGGCATTTTGCTATTTATACTGCTATTTATGATAACTTTGTTCCACAGTTAGAGCAGAACTTAGCACCATTCGCAGGTGTCCCACAATTAGGACAGAACTTGTATGTACCCGCTGATTCTAAACTATTATTCATATCAACATTCTTCATCATCTGTTGTCCAATTGCCATACCCATCTGTACGCTCATCATATCACCAGCAATGTTATTGCCACCTTTGCCGATATTATCTGCCATAGCCACCTGGCTGTACTTTCCCATATCTGCTACCATAGACTGTGAAGCTGCCTTATTCTGCATCTTCTGTATCTCTTCTGGATAAGAGAAGCTTGCTATATTAAAATCTGTAATCTCAATTCCAAGCTTGCTCATCTGCATATCAAGGTCGTCTTTAATTCCTGATGAAATATCAAAAGCATTAGCCTGAAGGTTGAACATATCCTTGCCTTCCTTAGTTATCCACTTCATAAGAAGCTGGTCTAACACTGCTACAACTCTTTCCTTAACATCATTAACAACATACATCTGCTTAACGCCTGCAACTTTATCAATTAAGCATACATAATCAGTTACCTTAAATGCAAAATTGCCAAATGCTCTTATTGGCATACCTCCTGGAAGGTTAGCTGCTGGAATAGCTATAGGATTCTTAGTTCCCCAGTTGACATTAAATTCCTTAGTATTAACAAAGAGAACTTCCGCTCTCATACCACTGTTAAAACCGAATTTAAAGCCTTTAAGTGTTGAAAGAAATGGAATAATCTGTGATTCTATATCGAATTCACCTTCATCCTTAAATATTCCTTCTATCTTGCCATTGTAAAGAAATATTGCATCCTGTCCGGGACGGATTATAAGACGGCTACCTTTCTTAATCTCTTTATTAGTCCACTTCCAGAATATACAATCGTCCTTGTATTCTTCCCATTCTACAATATTAGATAACTGACTCTTAAATAAACCCATGGTGTCCTCCAATTATCAATTAATTCTATTCAATTCCCATCTGTGCCTTAAGTGCAGCAAGTTCATCATCAACTGCAGTATTAGCTGGCTCAGCATCATACTTAGCTGCAAGATTATCAATATTAGAATCCTCTGCTGATGCATTAAGTTCAGCCATAGCATTAGCTTCATCAAGCATCTTGTTAGCCTTAGCTTCCATCTTATTGAAAGCATCCATACTATTGCTTGCACCCACAACACTTGAACCAACCTTGTTAATTCTTTCCTGTGCCTTAGCTGCCTTTACTGTAGCCTTAATAGCAGTTCTTCTTGCTTCAAGTGAAGATATATCCTTAACAAGCTTATCGTGCATCTGACGCATCTTAGCTGCATTATCTGCTGCCACATTGTAAGCCTGTGTTAAAGCTGCCTGTGTTGTTGCAAGCTGCTGCTTCTTCTCAAGGAATGATCTGGCATCTGATTCATTACCAGCCTTTAATGCTTTCTCTGCATATGCCTGCATCTTGTTAATCTGCTCTGTGCACTCATCAAGTTCTCTCTTAGCTCTTGTCTCCTCTGCCATAACAGATGCTGTCTCAGCCTTAACCTTGCCAAGATCACTTTCAAGATTTCTCATATACTGGTCAATCATCTTCTCTGGATCTTCACACTTATCAAGAAGTGCATTAATATTAGCGCTCATAATGTCCTTAAATCTTGTTAAAATACCCATAAAATCCTCCCATATATCAAATCAATATTATATGATTCCTTATATTTAGAACCAATAAGGTAATTATACTATATAGATAATTAAAAGTCACGTTAATTTATCAATACTTGTCAGAAATCTTTATAAAATATTATCAATTTTTCGTTCTTTTCTTAACTTCCTTCTTGTCTTCTTTGACATTTCCCTTACCAGACGATAATACATTTGCCTTGTTAGTATAATCATCTATGAGGCTTTCTATTATATTTTTCTTCATATATACATCAAAGCTTAAAAGTCCCACAAGGCTGAATAACTGAAGAAAATCCTTATCCTCCTCATTTTCCACATCTAAGAATGCTTCCTTGGCAACCTGCGTTCTTTCAACAACATCTTTAGAAAGGCTTGCTATCTGTGCCTTTTCCATATTGTATATTTCACTATATATATATTCCAGATCCGGAAGTTCTTCTTTATTAAAGAATTTGTCTGTCAATGGATTTAAAAGCTTCTGAATATCGCTTATAGATAGAATATTCTTAAGATAATATATAAAAGTAAGAACATATATATGCTCTTTAGAATATTTTTTCTTTACCGGAGGTGGAAGCAGGTCATTCTTAGTATAATTGTTAATCATAGTCTTAGTAAGAATTTTATCATCCTCATACCTTTTGACATCTGATAAATGTTCGTCCATAAATGTTGTGACCTGATCCATATATAAATCTATATTAGGCACATCGCCCGGTTTAATATAATTAAGCTTCGCAAGTCTTTGTAATAAAGAATTAACGAATTCCTGATTATCTTTGTTCATAATACTCCACTCCTAACCAATAATAACTTAGACAGCCACATACTTCCTATGATATATCACAACCCGTCTGTAATTATCTAAATATAAAATATATCAAATACAAAATGATGTCTCTGTATACAAAAACATCACTTTACATTTTTAATACTTGTATCATATTATATAGTATTAAAAACCATATATCAAGAGGGAGATTATCCATCTTATAGTAATAACTCGTTCTTATAGTAATAACTTATTCCTGGAATCATAATTTATAATAATAATCTTATCAGCATCTTTACTGCTTATCTGATAATATACCAAGTCTTTCAAATACCCTGTCATATCCATCATTGCCATAATTAAGCGAACGGTTGACCCTGCTTATTGTAGCTGTTGAAGCACCTGTCTTTTCCGCTATCTCAAGATATGTCTTCTGTTCTCTTAACATTTTGGCTACCTCAAATCTCTGAGCTAAAGATAAAAGTTCATTAATTGTGCATACATCCTCAAAAAAATCATAGCACTCTTTAACATCATTAAGACTTAATATAGCCTCAAATAATTGCTCAACTTCTTTTGATTTTAACTTATCGTTCATATTAACCCTCAACTTTTGCTAATCTGCATTTATAATATATTGTACAGTTTAACACAGTAAAGTCCTACAGTAAATACATTTTATTAATTTTACTGTCTTTTTCCTATATATGACTCATATAATTCTGTATTACTGTTCACAATCAGCTCCTTCGGGAAACCTACTTCCTCAATCACCTTATAAGCCCTGTCAAAATCACATATTGACTCTTTAATATGGGCATCACTTCCAATAGATATACATACGCCGGCTTCTTTGCAAAGCTTAAGCATTGTAACATCATTATCATATGCTCCCTGTCTTGGTCCTGTAGGTGATAATGATGTATTGTTAAGTTCTAATAAGACGTGCTTTTCCCCCGCTGCCCTTACAAGCTGTTCATAATCAACCGGGTATCTTGAATCATCAGGGTGTCCTATTATATTAACATATGGATTATCCATAGCATTTATTAAAGCTTTAGTATTCTGTTCAATGCTTCCTGGCTTAATACACGGAATGTGAAGGCTTGCTATAACTACATCACAGCCCTTAAGTCCATACTCTGATAAGTCTATTCTGCCGTCATAATCCATAATATTAACTTCACAGCCCATATATATATTAACGCCATATTTCTTTCTTGGAATTATTCCCATATTAGAAAAATATAATACACCTGCACTTCCCGGCATCTTAGGTGCGTGGTCTGTTATTGCAAGATGTGTAACCCCATATCCTGCAGCATATACTGCCATCTCGTCTATTGTATTATATGCGTGTCCGCTTGCAATTGTATGCGTATGTGTATCTAATGTAAATCTCATATTAATCCTCGTTTCTACTCCGAACGCAATGCAACTACCGGGTCTTTCTTTGCTGCAAGTCGTGCCGGTATAAGTCCTGCAATAAGCGTAAGAAGCATACTTATTATAACAAGAATAACTCCACCTGCAACAGGAAGCTGTGCAACATTCGCAATCGATGTAACATTTTTAATAATTGCATTAGCTGGCACACATAAAATAAGTGTGACAATTATACCAAGTGCGCCTGCAACAAAGCCTTCAATAAGTGTCTCTGCGTTAAATATTCTTGAAATATCCTTCTTTGATGCTCCTATACTTCTAAGTATGCCAATCTCCTTAGTTCTTTCAAGAACTGAAATGTAAGTGATAATTCCTATCATTATTGAAGATACGATAAGTGATATTCCAACAAATGCTATTAATACATATGAAATAGCATTAATTATAACTGTTACTGATGACATTATTATTCCTACATAGTCTGTGTAGTTGATAACATTTTCATCCTTGCCATCTTTCTGCTGGCTTGTATTATAATCTGATATTATGTTCTGAATATGCTCCTTAGAGTCAAAATCTGATGGATATATATTAATTCCTGACGGATCATCCAAATCAGTTATTCCAAGCTTGCTTTTATTAGTTCCCAGTGTCGCATCAGTTGTCTGTGCCTTAACTGACTGCGAGAACATATCAAGTATCTGCTCATCTGTCATCGTCGATAAGAACATTCTTGTCTGTGCCTGCTCATCTGATGGAAGACTCTCAAGATATGCCTGCACATCATCCATTGTTATAGGTGTATCTTTATTATTATCAAATGGAACACCTGTGAATATATCTGTATCCTCATCTGCAAGCTGTGCCTTAGCTATAGCACTGTCATTAACACCATTGATAATATATTCTGTAAGTTCCTTTGTATAACCAATTCCACTGCTTAAAGATGTACTTACTGCTTCTTCTGAAGGTTTAATAATTCCTGCAATCTTTATATCTGTTCCGTTGTTGACAACATTTTTCATAAATATATCATTATCAGACTTATCTTCCCAGATTTCCTTACTTTCATTATACGAATATACATCAGTTGGAAGTATAAGCTTAAATGTTGTATTTAATATCTCGTCAAATGTGTAAGTTGTTTCATCATTATCAAGAGTATAGCTCTTTCCTGACATCATAGCCTTAATCATCTCTGTAATCTCGTCAGGGTCTTTAAGTCCTATTGAATACAAAGTATAATCATCAATTTCATTGTTCTCATTTACAACAAGCACAACCTCGTTATAGCTTTCCGGCCAGTGTCCGGCAAGTACAGTATACTGCGACTCAAGTATCTCTTTATTATCAAATAACTGTGACCATACACTTGAATTAGAGTACATGCTCATTCCACTCATACTGCTCTGTGAAGAACCACCATACATCGCATCAAACATTGTATTAGGGTTAAGCTGTGTTACCTTATCAGATGTATCTGACTTATATATATTAACTGGAATATCATAAGTATATTCTATGGCACTCGCATAATCCTTTATATCGCTTCCACCATTCTCTATATAATGCTTGAATTCCTTAAGGTTGTTGCTCTGAACCTCTGCAACCATAGTATTCATCATATCAGACATTATATTGTTGCTATATATTTTATCCATATCCTCATGTGTTTCACCACTGCCGCCATTATCTGTCATACTTGAAACCATACTACTTATATCTACAGTTTCTGACTGTAACTGGATTGGATAACTTGATAATGTATCCCTCTGCACCCTGTCAATATATAACTGGATACCATTTGATATTGATAAAATGAGTGCTATACCGATAATTCCTATGCTTCCTGCAAAGGCTGTAAGAATTGTTCTTGTCTTTTTCGTCATCAGATTGTTAAAACTTAAAGATAATGCTGTAAAAAATGACATTGAGGTCTTTGTCTTTTTCTTTCTTTGAGTCTTTGAGACAGATATACTTGTTCCCTGACCTGACACGCCTGAATTATATGCTGAACCATTGGCTGTTGCTGTGCCTGACTTATCTGTTCCCTCTGCTATGTCTTTTTTAAGCTGTTCCTCTGTATATGGATCTGAGTCATCAACAATAGTTCCGTCAAGAAGCCTTACAATTCTTGTTGAATATTTCATAGCAAGTTCCGGGTTATGCGTAACCATAATTATAAGCCTGTCTTTGGAAATCTCCTTAAGAAGCTCCATAATCTGTACACTTGTCTCTGTATCAAGTGCACCTGTCGGTTCATCTGCAAGAAGAATATCAGGATTATTGACAAGTGCTCTCGCTATGGCTACTCTCTGCATTTGTCCACCTGACATCTGGTTAGGCTTCTTATGAATCTGTTCACCAAGTCCTACCTTCTCAAGTGCCTCAACTGCTCTTTTCCTTCTCTCTGCCTTTGATACACCTGATAATGTAAGTGCAAGCTCTACATTAGAAAGAACTGTCTGGTGTGGTATAAGATTATAGCTCTGGAATACAAAACCAATTGAATTATTCCTGTACGCATCCCAATCCCTGTCCTTATAATCTTTAGTAGACACACCATTAATTCTTAAATCACCACTTGTATACTTATCAAGTCCTCCGATAATATTAAGCATAGTTGTCTTACCACAGCCCGACTGACCGAGTATTGATACAAATTCGCAGTCCCTGAACCTTAAGTTAATGCCCTTTAAAGCTGCAACCTTTGTATCACCGGTTTCATAATCTTTCTTAATATTAATTAATTCAAGCATATAATTCCTCTTTCTTTCTATAATTTAGTATACCACGATAAAACTCTCATCATCTCATTACCATTAATTTGATATGCTAATTAATAATAACACCCGTTGTGGCTGCTTGCAATTTATGTGGACACATTTTATACTATATTAAGATTTTGGTGTTATAGCTAAAAAATATTAATAATACGATATCAGGTATAAAATGTCTGACAGTTGTTCTTGCCTGCACGATAAGACTTTTGACTTTCAGCCACTCCTGACATCAAATTTATAGAATCAGAAAGGATATAACTTGCAGTTGAAACATTTTAATGCAGTAACTAAATACATAGCGTTGGCACTCATTGTCTGCCTGACTTTCATATCCGTTACATCACCTGTATATTCACTTGCTGATACCAAGACAGAATATGATGATAATAACAAAGAACTTGAACGCTTAAAAAATGAGCAGTCGCAGCTCTCAAGTGAACTTAACGACCTTAATTCAGAGCTTGATAATGCTGGTGAAAAGCTGAACTCTATTAATGACAGAATTGCTGATACACAGGAACAGATTGACAGCCTTAATGAAGACATAAGCAATATGGAGATTGAGAAACAACACCAGTTCGATACTATGAAGCTTCGTATACAATATATGTACGAGAACAGCGACTATAGTTTTCTTGATGTATTGCTTTCTTCTTCAAGTATGGCTGATTTATTGCAAAGAAACGAATATGTTTCGCGCATTTCCCAATATGACCGCAAAATGCTTGAAGAATTAAGTTCTCTTATTGCTGTGCTTAACCAGAACCAGCTAAGTCTACAGACTAATATGACAGAACTTGTGTCTTTAAAAGAGCAGTCAATAGCTGAGTCTAATAATATTAAAAGGCTCATAGCTTCAAAGCAGTCAAAAATAGATACTAACTCTGAAAATATTGCCAAAGCTGAAGCCCTTGCATTAGAATACGAGGAACGTATCCGTCAGGAAGAAATCCAAAGACAGCTTGAAGAAATCAAAAAAATGACCCCATCAGTTGATGAAGTCATTAATAATACACCTATAGCATATGATACAAGCGACCTTGCAATGGTATCCGCTATGATAGAATGTGAAGCTGCCAACCAGCCTTATGAGGGCAAGCTTGCCGTTGGAAGCGTTATCGTAAATCGTGTAAACAGTCCTAAATTTGGCAACACAATCCAATCCGTACTCTACGCCCCTTTCCAGTTCAGCCCTGTCGCAAGTGGACGTTTCGCAATTGTCCTTGCCAGAGGTGCTAACGCTGAATGTACCAGAGCCGCTAATGAGGTTCTTAATGGTCATATAACAATCGCCGCTCTGTACTTTCACGTCTACGACAGCACTGTCGATAAAGGCGGCACAATAATAGGCGACCATGTCTTCTATTAGCTAACCATCTCCTGCCAAAAAGGCACCCCTGTAAGGTGTCAGGCTGCATTAAATCAACATAAGCTTGTCTTTGTTGCTTATGTTGATTTAATGTAATTGTCTGTCCTATCTAGCCTATCCACTCACCAAACTTATTAAGCCCTTCCGAACTACCTGAAAGATACAATATATCCCCATTTCTAAACACATACTCTGGATTTACAACCTGCATAACTTCCCCATTATTCTCAATTGCAATTATATTAACATTAAATTTCTTACGCATATTAATATCCACAACTGTTTTGCCCTCAAGCCTGTCAGGAAGCATAACCTTAGATATATTAATTTTCTCACTAAGTTGAATGACATCTATAACCTGCGAAGCTATAAGACGGTTAGCAAGTCTTTCTGCCATATCCTTCTCAGGATATACAACTTCTGCCCCAAGCTTAGCCAATATTTCTCCGTGTTCAAGACCTCTTGCTTTCGCTATAACCTTTTTTATTCCCATACTGACAAGATTAAGCGTTGTAAGAATTGACGTATCAATATGTTCACCTATACACACAACTGCAACATCACAATTCTGTATTCCTGTTGCGCTAAGGCTTTTCTTGTCAAGTGTCTGCACGACATAGGCATTTTCCGTATAATCGCGCATTTCTCTTACCTTTTCCTCATCTTTGTCTATAACCATAAATTCAGCACCGCTGTTAGCAAGCGATAATGCAAGCGACTCGCCAAATCTTCCTAAACCTATAATTCCATAAGTAGTATTTTTATTTGATATTCTAGTTTTAAACATAATTACCTCCGAATTCACGTATTATTGTTGGGTGTGTATTGATGATTGGGTGTTGGCTAACGGACGTTGTGAGTGCGGACTATATTACCGCTGGGCACGCTTTCGCTACTTGAAACCGCAGCGGACACCAAGCCAGCACATCAATACTCTCTCCACATACATTCACACACCATATTTTATATATATATCATAATGCACAAACAATAACATATATCATATCTTTTATATAATAAGTTATAAGCCCTAACATATATATTATATCTTCTATATAATTAAATTAAAAACCATAACATATATATCGTATCTTATATACCATAACTTAATGCCATAACAAAAACGACACCATCACCAAAAAATCCACACTCAAAACCACACCCGAATTCTTCACACTCCGTTCTGGCGCTGATAATTGTTAAACATATGGCAATCGCAACCCAGCTGGGCGGCTGGTAGAAGCATAAGAAGACGATGGGGAGCCGCCGGCACTTAAGCGCTGTCCTTTAGCGCTTTAGTACCGCTGCGAGCGACACTCAGTGCAAACGTGTCTTCGTTGCTTCTACCAGCCGCCCAGCGTCCGTTGCCCCATATATTTCACAATCATCACCCTATAGTTATATTACCCTCCGGATAATTAATCCTCTCTCCCTTAGAGAAATGCCACAATGTAGCAATCGTAAGCGGTCCAAGTCTTCCTATGTACATAATAACAATAGATAACAGCTTTCCTGCAATTCCTATCTGTTGTGTAATTCCTGTTGAAAGCCCTGCCGTTCCAAATGCACTTGCGACCTCAAATAATATATCAATAAAATCAATATCCGGCTCAAATATTCCCATAAGATAAGCTCCCACGGTCACAACACACATAGCAAGTATCATAATAACCGAAGCCTTTCTGAACGCTTCCTTAGGTACTGCATAATGAAATGCTTTCTCCGACTTATTAGTTGCTGCCGACTTAACACCCTGTATGAGGACAAAAAATGTGCTTGTCTTTATTCCACCTCCTGTAGATCCCGGCGAAGCTCCTATAATCATAAGTATTATAATCACAAGTAGTCCCGATTTTGAAAATGTCCCAAGTGAATATGTTGCAAATCCAGCCGTTCTGGCTGATACACTCATAAAGAATGCTCCCATCCACGAGATATTTTCTGTAATCTTAAGAAGCAGAGCACCAGCGATAATAAGCACAATACTCACTGATATTACAATCCTTGTGTGCATTGAGAATTTCTTCCACTTAAATCTCTTTTCCCACAATTCACATATTACAAAAAAGCCAATACCTCCAAAAAATACAAGCGTACAGGTTATAATATTAAGTGCTATATTACCACTGTAATTAATAAGGTTCTGGTTATTTCCAAGAATATCAAAACCAGAATTATTAAACGCCGCTACCGAATGAAACACGCTTATTCCCAATGCCCTAAAAAATGGATAATCTCTTATAAACACCAGAAAACCTGCTATTGCACCAGCCCCCTCAAATATAAGCGTAACAATAAATATCTTATGTATAAGCCTTACAAGCCCCTTTGCCGTATCCATATTCAGTGCTTCCTTTAAAAGAGTACGTCCTTTTATATCTACCTTTTTACCCATAACAAGTATTATTCCGGCACCCATAGTTGTCACACCAAGACCACCTATCTGAATAAGTGCCCCTAGTATAAATTGCCCCACAGGTGTAAATGTGTCATATGAGTCAACCACCACAAGCCCCGTTACACATACTGCACTCGTTGATGTATACAAAGCATCCGTGTATTTTAAATCAACACCATCCCTAACACTAAACGGCAAAGACAAAAGCACTGACCCTGCTATAATCACAAATATAAACCCAAACGCTATTATTCTTGCAGGCGACTGCTTTCTTATTAAATTAACCATCATAGTACTTCCTTAAATCGCAATATTTATACTCAAATCTCATAAAATTTATCATTTAAGATACTATATACCACCCTGCTCTCCAATGCAAGCAAAATCCTCATAAATATTCTAATGTCAGCTTCCAAACCTTCCCACAAAAAAGTGTGCACTCCGCCACTACAGCAAAATACACACTCTTCATAACTATTTAATTAAACATCTCCAACAACTAAAATAACTCCTGCCATACATCCTATGTCCCAGCCATATGTGGAGCCGCCGGCACTTAAGTGCTGTACTTTAGCACTTTAGTACCGCTGATAGCGACACTCAGCGAAAGCATATCTTTGTTACTTATGTTAATTTAATCCAATCTCCCGTTGTCTATACATCTATATCTGATATAATCAACCGTCACAAATCCATCCCCCTGATTCTCATTCTTAATCTCATTATTATGATTAACAAACATTCCATTCTTAACGCCAACCCAGCGTCCTGCCTTTGCTGTAAAGCTCACCTGCTTCTCATAAGCCTTTCCATCAAAGCTTATCTCCAAAGTCACCTCTTCTACAGGAACATTTTTAACAGCCAGTGCCATTTCCTTGGTATCCTTAGTTCCTGTTCTCTTAACTGTATACCTTAAATATACAGTCTTTTCCTTATCAGCAAATGTATCCTTAGCTATAGGATAGTCCTTAAAATCTTCCTTAGAATATGCCGCCTCACAATCAAAGCTCTGGGTGCCTCTGACTGTCCTTATTGCATATTCCCCGAAATTCTTGACAATTCCAACTGCTCCATATTCCACGCCTAATGACACAATTCCGGCATAGTCTCCATTTTCAAGACCATTCACGCACATTTTAGTAACACACTCAAATTCAGGTGCAGGCCATTTCTGTAAGAGAAGATTTCTGTAATCGCTCACTGGTCTAAGAGGTGTTGATGCAAGTGCATTAAGTCTTATATATGAGCCGTCTGGTGTTTTCTTTCCATAGGCATCTGTCTTAGTCACATACCAGCTGTCATCATAATTAGAATTCCACTGCCACTGTAACATCATCTTGTCGGTATCAAATTCATCTGTTGTGTCTGGCTCACATACTGGATATTTATCTGTGTCCTTAAACTCCTCTGCTGTCTTTCCAATATTGGGCTTTACATATTGCATAACTGGTTCACCGTAATCATTGCCCTCTTTATTAACACCAATTATTGGCCAGTCATTTTCCCAATGCATTGGCTGTAAATGTGTTATTCTGCCTGCGGCATACACATCTTGAAAATGTAAGAACCAGTCCTCACCAGTAATTGTATCTACCCACGCACCCTGATGAGGTCCGTTGACTGGAGAGTCACCCTGTCTTAATACAACCTTATATTCATATGGTCCAAATGGATTTTTGGAACGGAGTATTGTCTGCCAGCCGGTCTTAACACCGCCTGCTGGTGCAAATATATAATAATATCCGTTACGTTTATACATTTTAGGTCCTTCTATTGTTATCTGATCATTCTCATTACCATCAAATATCTTTACTTCATCTCCAAATATCCCCATACCGTCTGGTCTCATTCTTACTATATGAAGAACACTCTTATATCCAATTCTGCTCTTTGCAACACCTGCCACAAGATAAGCATTACCGTCATCATCCCAGAATGGACAAGGGTCAATCCAGCCTGCACCTGGTCTTATATTAACAGGCTCGCTCCATTCACCGAACGGATCTTTGGTTGTTGTCATATATATTCCCTCATCTGGCATTGGAAAACATACATAATATGTACCCTCGTGGTATCTTATAGATGGTGCCCATACACCACATCCGTGCAGAGGATTGTTATATCTGAATTCCGGAATGTGTTTCAAGCAATAATTAACAACCTTCCAATTCACTAAATCTTTTGAATGTAATATTGGAAGTGCTGGCGAATTAGAAAAGCTTGATGCTACCATAAAATAATCTTCTCCCACTCTTATAGCATCAGGGTCAGAATAATCTGCATAAAGTATCGGATTCCTATAATTTCCATTGCCCAAATCAGCTAACCACATAAACATTACCTCCATAATCATACATAATATTTCTTAAGTTAATCTAAGTTTACATCATTACAAGTAATTTGCCAACACTTTCATAAAGTAATTTTGTAAAAGTATTTTTACATAAGTATTTTTCATTATAGGTGCCTATATTTGCACTGCAGTACGAACCTGTATATAGGACTTTTTATGTATAATGAATTAAATTAATTAGATTTCCCTATTACATAAAAAGCCTGCCAGTATCACATCTTACAATATATCACATAATTGTGATACAATCATAAAACCCGATACAAGCAGGCTTACATATTATTCTATTTATTGAAATCTTTTTCTATTTTCTTAAGTGTTTCAAGTGGAATATAATAACTTATTCCAAGTGGATTAAATATTGCTCCTGAAGCTCCAAGCTCGTCTATAGCCTCAACAAGTTCCTTATATGTATAGAGCATATTCTCATACTGTCCCTTATAGCATTTGTCCATCTCAAAACCATCTGTAAATGCCGGTATTGCTATAACCTGCTCGTCTTCCTTATGCTTAACCCTGTCTGTAACATCAATAAAATGATGTGCTATAGATACTTCTTCCTCTGTCTCCTCCTTAACACATGGAACCATATATTCAGAATTAACCATAGCATTTAACATAGCATTTTCTCTCTTATCAAGAAGCTCTTTTATTGTATCTTTGTCTGTATTCTTTCTGAACTCCTGAAAATAAGAAATCATTGTATTCTGTAAACCTGGGTTAGTCACATAATCATCCCTAAAGAACTCATCATATGTTCCAAATGCTTCTCTTGGTATTACATATTCAAGCTTGTCGCCATCTGTAAGTCTTATATTCTTATATCCATTACGATACATATGGCATAACTCCATAGCAAACGCATCATTATTCTCAACACCAACTGATACCTCGTAACCACTGAGCTTAAGCTTTTTCTCAATAAGTGAAGAATTCTTAGGATTAAAAAGAACAAATAAATCACTGTCTACCATATATGGGTACGATGTTGTACTTGAATATACAACCCATAAATGTTCCTCTTTTCTTAATTTATCAGCTATAACCTTTGCATATATCTCTTCAATTCTTCCAAAATATGCTAAATCGTTAGTATTGCCCATCTCCTTGGCTCTTTTCTTTAAAGATGGCAGTACAACAGCCATAACCTCTACTGCATCAGCTAAAGAAAGCTTCTCCATCATATCTACGCCGTAGTCTTCATCTTTGCTGATATGTCTTATTACGTCCTGTATTTTTGTCTGATTCATAATATATATACCCTTTCCGAATTGCATCATATGTATAATAGTAACATATTTGTGTACAATTATCAATTCAACTTTATTTAATGATTCAACTCACAAAATCTTTACTCTGTTTTATTTAATTCAGCTGCCCTGATATAACTGCACGAATTATGTAATATACCGCATCTGCAAATTGCACTGCCACATTACAGCTTCACAGCTGCCATTAATTAAAGAACTCCTGCCAGTCAGTTATATTCTTATCTGTAAGACATAACATTGCCATTATTCTTGCCTGCCAGCTTGTCATTGTCTGTGCTGTGATGACATTTAAACCATCAGCCGCATAGTCATATTCACTGCCAGAATTATTAACAACAATTACCTTAATATAACCTGATACATCTTTTACAAGCTGTGTCATTGCTGGCGACAGACTTCCGTCAGCAGTATCGCTGACTACTACTACAGACTCATATGAAGCCATTATTTTCTGTGCTGTATACACATCATTGCCTATATAATCATTAACCATACCGACATAGCCCATATCCTTAATCTCTGTCACGTCAAAATGATGTTTTGCACTATCATTAACCTTATTCGCTTTATTATCAACAATATCAGCTATTTCTGTCTTATAATTGTTATTATCTTCCTCAACAACATATATACTCTTATCTGTATCTATTGTATAAGTAAGAAAATATCTGATCTGGTCTGCAAATCTTTTCCTTGCCGATACGATAACTATATCCGCATCACCACTACATATTTCCTGGACTTTAGAAGCTAATGATATTAAATCCTTTGTTTCATCAAAATCTTTATTTTCCTGAATTAATTCAATATCTATTTTATCCTCATAATCTGCTGTATTAACAAGCTCGCTCACACTTCCATATGTCCCAACAATACAAACCTTTCGCTTACCACTGGTCTGGTTATTACCATTACTATTGTCGCTGCCATTAACAATACTTCCGGCATCAGAGCTGTTATCTTTCATACCGCCCGCATTATTTCCACTATTATCTGTTATCTTATCAGTGTTATCGCTAACCGTACCATTCTCATTATCTGCCTGGCTCATATATTCAACCGGGTTAGACACAAAGCCACAGCCTGCAAGTGAAGTTACACCAAGCATAACAGCTGCCGCTATTGACACTGCATTTTTTAACTTCAATTTATTCTTTAGATTAATAAGCTTATCACCTATATTCAATAATCTCATATATTCTCCTTTTTGCCCTGATTATCAAATATATTATTCAGGACATATTAAGCATTTTAACATAATCCCTCTGATTATAAAAGTCCCCCAAAAGCTTTTAAGGCACATTCGCCTTACTTAGCTTCTGGAGGACTATAATATTAATTATAAAATGTATTATATAAACATTATATCACAATTTTTGCGTAGCTTTTAGGATGAGCACATTTGTGCTCATTATATATATATCACTCTGCATAATTATACTATTTGCATTAATTCAATTAACCTCTGTTATCAATTGTAGCAATATCTACTATTGAAAGTTCCTGATTATTAAATGCATGCTCAAGACTTGAGATAAGTGCGTGAGCTGTATCAAGACTTGTAAGGCAGTGAACGCCTGTCTCGATAGCATATCTTCTTATAAGGAAACCATCCTTTGCTCTCTCAATACCATTTTCTGGTGTATCAATAACAAGATCAATCTTATGCTCTAATATAAGGTCAAGGAGTGTTGGAGCTTCCTGTCCAATCTTATTAACCTGAATAGCGTGTACGCCATTTTCTTTAAGAACCTTAGCTGTACCTCTTGAAGCATATATCTTGTATCCAAGTGCTTCAAATCTCTGTGCTATATCAATACCGTCCTGCTTATCCTTATCTGCAAGAGTCATAATAATCTGCTTATGCTTTGGAAGTCTTATTCCAGCTCCCTCAAATGCCTTGTAAAGTGCTTCATCAAAGCTCTTAGATATACCAAGGCACTCACCTGTAGACTTCATTTCTGGTCCAAGGCTTATATCAGCACCTCTGATCTTCTCGAACGAGAATACTGGCATCTTGATTGCATAGTAATCAGCAGCCTTCTGAAGACCTGGCTCATAACCTAAATCTCTTATCTTAGCTCCTGTAATAACCTTAGTTGCAAGCTTAACAATAGGAATACCAGTAACCTTGCTGATATATGGTACTGTACGGCTTGAACGTGGATTTACTTCAATTACATATACCTGATCGTTGTATACAATAAACTGGATATTAATCATACCCTTTACATGAAGTGCTCTCGCAAGTCTTCCTGTGTAATCAGCAATCATTTCAGTTATCTTTGGAGAGATTGACTTAGCTGGATATACTGAAATACTATCTCCAGAATGAATACCAGCTCTTTCAATGTGTTCCATAATACCAGGAATAAGAATATCTTCGCCATCGCATACGGCATCCACTTCAATTTCCTTACCCATAAGGTACTTATCTACAAGGATTGGGTGATCCTGCTTAATTCTGTTGATAATTCCCATAAATTCCACTACATCTTCATCAGATACAGCAATCTGCATACCTTGTCCACCAAGTACATATGAAGGACGTACAAGAACAGGATAACCAAGTTCATTAGCAGCTTTAAGGGCTTCCTCAACAGTGAATACTGTCTGTCCTTTTGCTCTAGGAATCTGTGTCTTTTCAAGAATCTCATCAAATAACTCTCTATCCTCAGCAGCATCTACATCTTCTGCCTTAGTTCCAAGAATTGGCACACCCATCTTCATAAGAGCTTCTGTAAGCTTGATAGCTGTCTGTCCACCAAACTGAACTACAGCTCCATCCGGCTTCTCGAATTCTACAATACTTTCAACATCTTCTTCTGTAAGTGGCTCAAAGTAAAGCTTATCAGCAATATCAAAGTCTGTTGATACTGTTTCTGGGTTATTATTGATAATAATTGTCTCATAACCCTCTTTCTTAAATGCCCATGTACAATGTACTGAACAGAAATCGAATTCAATACCCTGTCCAATTCTTATTGGACCTGAACCAAGTACAAGAACTTTCTTCTTATCCTTAGTCTCTGCAGCTTCATTCTCACTGCCATATACTGAATAGTAATACGGAGTTGTGGCTGCGAACTCAGCGGCACAAGTATCAACCATCTTAAATGCTGCGTGAATATCATACTTATCACGAAGTTCTTTTATTTCTCTTTCTGTATGTCCTGTAAGTTCTCCAATAACATTATCAGGGAACTCAATTCTCTTAGCCTCTCTTAATAATTCTTCTGTAAGAGGACCTTTCTTTAAAGAATTCTCCATCTCAACGATAATCTGAAGCTTATCTATAAACCATCTGTCAATCTTTGTTATGTCATGCATAACTGCTGGCTCTATGCCTCTTCTTAAGCCTTCTGCTATCTTCCAGATTCTTCTGTCATCAACTACAGCAAGATCTTCTAAAAGTTCCTCATCTGTAAGTCCTGTAAAATCGTATGACATAAGGCTGTCAACATGCTGTTCAAGTGAACGTATAGCCTTCATAAGACCACCCTCGAAGTTATCAGATATACTCATAACCTCACCAGTAGCCTTCATCTGTGTTGTAAGTGTTCTCTTTGCAGAGATAAACTTATCAAATGGAAGTCTAGGTATCTTAACTACACAGTAGTCAAGTGCTGGCTCAAAGCTTGCATATGTCTTTCCTGTAACTGCATTCTTAATCTCATCAAGTGTATAACCAAGTGCAATCTTAGCTGCAACCTTGGCAATAGGATAACCTGTAGCCTTAGAAGCAAGTGCTGAAGAACGGCTTACACGAGGGTTAACCTCGATAACGCAATACTCAAAGCTGTCTGGATGAAGTGCATACTGTACATTACATCCACCTGTGATACCAAGCTCATCTATAATGTTAAGGGCAGATGTTCTAAGCATCTGATATTCCTTATCTGAAAGTGTCTGTGAAGGAGCAACTACGATACTATCACCCGTATGTACACCAACAGGATCGATATTCTCCATATTACATATAGTTATGCATGTTCCGTTGCTGTCACGCATTACCTCATATTCGATTTCCTTCCAGCCAGATATACATCTTTCAACAAGAACTTCACCAACTCTTGAAAGTCTTAAACCATTCTCAAGAATCTCTCTTAATTCTTCTACGTTATGGGCGATACCACCGCCGCTTCCACCAAGTGTGTAAGCAGGACGAAGAACAACCGGATAACCAATCTTAGCTGCAAATGCTTCACCAGATGGAACATCATTAACAACTAATGAAGGTGCACAAGGTTCACCTATCTTTTCCATAGTTTCCTTGAACATAAGTCTGTCTTCTGCCTTCTTAATTGTAAGTGCAGTTGTACCTATAAGCTGTACATTATTCTCTTCAAGGAAACCTGTCTCTGCTATCTCCATAGCAAGGTTAA
Organism: Lachnospira sp. CLA-JM-H23; assembly: GCF_040096425.1. Taxonomy (NCBI): domain Bacteria; kingdom Bacillati; phylum Bacillota; class Clostridia; order Lachnospirales; family Lachnospiraceae; genus Lachnospira; species Lachnospira sp. CLA-JM-H23. Next base: position 22,706 of record NZ_JBBMET010000005.1, on the reverse strand, counting down.
GACCAGCCTGTCCACCAAGTGTAGGTAAGATGCTGTCTGGCTTTTCCTTTAATATAATCTGCTTTAATGCTTCTACAGTAAGAGGTTCAATATATACTTCATCAGCAATATCCTTATCTGTCATGATAGTCGCTGGGTTAGAGTTAACGAGGCATACTTCTATTCCCTCTTCCTTAAGAGAACGGCAAGCCTGTGTACCTGCATAGTCAAATTCTGCTGCCTGTCCGATTACGATTGGACCTGAACCGATTACTAAAACCTTCTTTATATTAGGATTCTTTGGCATTGTCTTAGTCCTCCTTCTTCATCATATCCATAAATCTGTCAAAAAGATACGCTGTATCCTGTGGTCCTGCACAAGCTTCCGGATGGAACTGTACAGTAAATATATTCTTACCCTTATAAGATAGACCTTCATTAGTCTTATCATTAACATTTTCAAATGCTGGTTCTGCAACCTCTGGATTAAGTGTTGCTTCATCTACAACATAACCATGATTCTGTGTTGATATATATACCTTTCCAGTAGCAAGATCCTTAACTGGGTGGTTAGCACCTCTGTGTCCATACTTTAATCTGTGTGTATCAGCACCTGTCGCAAGAGACATAAGCTGATGTCCAAGACATATGGCAAATATAGGCACATTGCTTGCATAAAGCTTCTTTATCTCTTCTATTATCTCTACACATTCCTTAGGATCTCCAGGACCATTTGATAACATAATACCATCTGGATTAGAAGCTAAGATTTCCTCTGCCTTAGTATACGCTGGATATACTGTAACCTCACAGCCTCTGTCATTAAGAGACTTAGCAATATTCTTCTTAGCACCAAAGTCCATAAGTGCAACTCTTGGTCCATCTCCGTTAAGTACATACTTTTCCTTGCATGTAACCTTTCTTACAACTCCCGCAACCTTGTATTCCTTAATCTTAGGAAGTACTTCATCAAGATTATAGTTTTCGTTAGTTGTAATCATTCCGTTCATAGTACCCTTTTCTCTTAATATCTTAGTAAGGGCTCTTGTATCTATTCCACAGATACCTGGTATATCATTATCTAAAAGGAACTTCTGTATAGGAGCTTCATTTCTGAAGTTACTTGGCATCCTTGATAATTCTCTCACAATAAATCCATCTGGCCATGCTTTTTCAGACTCCATATCTTTATAGCATATGCCATAGTTGCCAATCAGAGGATATGTCATTGTAACTGCCTGTCCTGCATATGAAGGATCAGTTAACACCTCCAGATATCCTGTCATCGAAGTATTAAAAACTATTTCGCTAATGACTTCGCGAGTGGAACCAATACTTGTTCCCTTAAATACTGTTCCATCTTCAAGTATTAAAAATGCTTTCATGAATGCCACCTATTCCCTTTCGTATATTAAATTGATTATAGTGCGCAAACCACAACTGTTAATAGTCTTTATATAGTTTCAATTGACTTTTGCGCAAAAAAAAAGACACAAAAATGTCTTTTTTTCTTAAACTCTATAAATATTATCATATAATGAATAATAATTCAAGCAAAAAGTCAATTATGCTTATTATTATTCTGCGTAATCTCAAGCTGCCTTACGAACACCCATGTATCACCTTTATCAGATGACTGATACTTAGCCGCCGTCTTTCCATCATTATAAGTTCCATCAGAACCCTGTGTAAGATATACAGTTATAATACCTTTATCATCAACTGTAGGAACTAACGCTTCCTTGTATACATCATTCCATTTTAACTCATCATCTGCTACCGTGCTTGAAGCCGTTGATGACTTAGCTGTACTGTCAAGCTCCTGTTCTGGAAGTGTCACTTTAGAAAATGTCTTGCCGCCATCTTTAGTCATATAAAGATTGCCGTCCATTCCTTCTGCATAATTGTAACAGAAAAATCCAACATTTTCGTCCACATACATAACACCTTTTAATATATAATTAGCAGGACCGCTTCCAACTGTTGTCCACGTCTCGCCACCATTAGCTGTCTGGTATATCCTGTAAGACTCCTTTTCATTATCAGTCCTGGCATAACCACATACAATAACACCATTATTCTCATCAAAGAAATCAACATAGTAATCTTCTGCGTTATATATATTATCAAGTTCACAGCTGGTCCAGTTAACACCTTTATCATCAGAATATATAAGAGTTACCGGTACTTTCTTAGAACTTCCCATCCTGCCGCCAAATAAAAATGCAGTCTTTGATGTAGTTATAAGATAGCTTCCATCCTTCAACGTGCTTGTACTTCCGCTTTCATACATAAGATTTTCAACATCTACTGGAACAGTTGCATAATGCTCACCATCATCATAAGTTACACTCAATATATCATCTCTTATAACATATCTTGCAAGCAGGTCTGTAGAAGCATTGGTCTTGTTCTCGCTATCTGCTGCCAGGGCTGCCTTCTCATTGTACTGTGCTATTCCGTATTCTTCCGGACTTAATGCTGATGTAACATACACCGTAGCAGTGTTGTCAGTATGTGCATCAATATAGTAAGATACAACCCACTCACATTTCAATCTGTCATCATCAGTAACTCCGTCCCACGAAAGAAAATAATCAGAAGCAGCATTTTTAAGAATTACCGAAAAACTTATTAACGCTGTATGTTCATCTTCATTCAATACATTAATATCATCTATTGTCATCCTCTTAACTGACTTATTATACGGAAGATACTCATTCATATACTGATTAACATACTCATTAAGCCACGTCCTGGCCACTGTTTCTGTCTTAACCTGTGATACATCAGGCACCGTATTTATGATATTAGAATCATCATATATAGCTGCCCTTGTCTGATACTGCTCATCAATAACATCCCCGTAAGCATCTATATCCACTGTAAAAGTATACCTTGACTTAATATCAAGATTACTTTCCTTGCTTCTGTAATAATACGAACGTATGAATACAGCTATAACAAAAGCACAAAGAACCCCTATACATACCCTTAATGTAATCAATCTTAACTTTTCTCTGTTCTTTTTCTTCATATTCGTTCTCCATCATCCTAATCAGCTCTCGTGTTTTAAATGCATAGCCTCTCTGACAATCTTTCTGTAATACTTATACCACCATAAGAAATACATTGCACCAGCTCCTGCAAGGAAAAATACCAGCACCACAAAAGGATGTACTGCATAAAGCCAGCTATGGGAAAGTCGTCTTACAAAAAATGGCACACCATACGCAAGTAAAACACATACCGCCATAACAGTTCCATTAAACACGCTTCTATTCTCATATACCCATATAAAATGATCAAAAGACATAATCGCAAACATCTCGCCTATAGGTCTTACGCATATTGTAAGCATACAGAGCATAAGCGAATGAAACCACGAAACGCCGAATATATTAAGAATAATAAAATAAAATATGAATTCCGTAGCCATCTTATAAAGAAGCTTTCCTAAAAAATTCATATATGGACTTATTGACATAACTCTTATCATAAGGTAATCCCTGTCACCTATAGTAAATAATATGTTGTTAGAAAGACTTCCGCATATAACCGAAAGCATAACAAACATATATATAATTGTAAGCTCCTGATTGGCCTTAATCAATGGACACTCAAGACCTATAAGCACATATGGTATATATATAAGAATAAATACATATGCAAACTTCTTTATAAATTCCCATAAAACCATAAATAACTGTGCCATAATTCCAACAAATAATCTCGCCTTGGAATTCTCTGCAAATGTATTCTCTTTAACACATCTGCCTATAAGTGGTGCATTACTTATATATCTTATACCTGCATTAGTACCCTCATAAAACCTTAAAATCTTCTCAGCAAACAGCTTCCTAAATAATCTCATTGTCTGTCTCCCCTAATATATCTAAAACTGCCTTCCTTATCTCTGGAATTTCCATAGTCTTTTTATCTATGTGATTAAATTCTCCGTTATTTAAGACTAGCGTATCCTCACTTATCCTCTTGGAAATCTCTAGAAGTCCTGTTGAGATAAGTATTATCCTGCCTTCTTTTATTGTATTAATAACTTCGATAAACTTATTAATGTATTCTTCACTGCAATAATCAAGTGGCTCATCAAAAAGCACAACATAAGGTCTTATTACAAGAATACTGGCAAGCTGTAAAAGCTTCTTCTCCTCAAATGTATAATCCGCTATAAGCTCATCTCTCTTGGCAACACTGAACCCAATTCTGTCAAATATATCCTCTGGCTCAGGATCGTCTCTCTCCATATCACAAAGCATACTTATAAACTCATAACCTGTTATGTATACAGGAAGAACACTCTGCTTTGCCGCATAAAAATATTTACACTTATCAATTGTAACTATACTTCCGTCATCAACAGATATATCTCCACATATACACTCAAATAATGTTGTTCTTCCAGCTCCCGGTCCACCAAGTATAGGATATATCTGTCCCTCCTCAAATGTAAAGGATATATCTGTAAGAACTTCATTCTTCTTATAGCTCTTTTTTATATGGCTTAATTTAAGCATATTTTTCTCCAATTCATATCATATAATTAAGTGACAGCCGTTAATATATCCGGACATCTACAACATAATTGTATACCAATCCATCACTTACTTTACAAACATTTTCTAACTATTATAATAATTTTTTATTAAATATTAAATCACAACAAAATATTATATTAAAAATCTATAACTTTGTAAACACATAATCAAATTGCTATTGCTTTTGATTAGAAACAATGCTAACATCTTAATATTATTTATTATAGCGGTTATCTGCTGGAAATGAAGGTTATGATGAAAACATTTAAAAAAATATGGTGGCGTCTACTTTTTGCACTTTACGCTTTTATATATCTTCCCTGGTTCTTTTATCTTGAGCATAAAATAACTATGGATTATCCCGGAATTCACATATTAAACGGAACAATCGACAGCTATATACCTTTCCTTGAGATATTTATAATCCCTTATCTTTTATGGTTTGTCTATATAGCTGCTTCATGCATATATATGGTTCTGAAAGCAGACAATAAAGAATTTATAAGATTTGCTCTTTCACTTATTATCGGTATGTCGGTATCTATGTTTATATGTATGATATACCCTAATGGTCTAACATTAAGACCTGATAACATCCCTGATAATATATTTGGAAAGCTTGTTGCTGTACTCTATGCTACCGATACGACAACCAACGTATTTCCAAGCATACATGTATATAATTCAATTGCCGTCCACACTGCCCTTTCAAAGTGTAAGGCACTTAAAGAGCACAAATATATTGTCAATGCTTCACTTATATTATGTATACTTATATGCCTGTCAACAATATTCTTAAAACAACACTCTGTATATGATGTTATCGGAGGTATCGTTCTTATGGCATTTATGTATTTTATGCTTTACATTCTGCCAGAAAGAAATACAGAAGCAAAGTGCGAAGCTGAAAGCCAGCAGCAGTCTATAACAGACTAACAATAATATTATTATAACCTGCCCGATAAAAGTCTTTACATAAGATTGACTTTTATCGGGCAGATGTTATACTATCAATCATAAGATATTAACTGGGGAGCAGAAGGCTTTTGCCTGGCTGAGAGGGAATCCGGTTCCGACCCATATACCTGATGTGGATAATGCCACCGTAGGAAGATTATTATTCTCTAGTCATTTTAATCAAATATATGATGTTAAATTAAATGCAGATATTATAATTTTATGTTACGTTCTATTTTTTAATCTGTATAAATATTCATCTTCCTAATTCTTCCAGTCAGTTCCCTAATTAATACATTACACGAAAGCACCAATACTTATTATGAATTTTTATTTTGTATTATGTGTGGAAATGGAGGATACTTATGGAATACACAACACAGATGGATGCCGCCAGAAAAGGCATTATCACTAAAGAAATGGAATGTGTTGCAGCTAAAGAACACATGGATATTAATGAACTTGTAAAACTCGTAGCCTGTGGACAGGTTATTATACCAGCTAACAAAAATCACAAATGCCTTGACCCTAACGGAATAGGCTCTATGCTTCGTACTAAAATTAATGTCAATCTTGGTACTTCAAGAGACTGTGTTGACCTTGATATGGAACTTGATAAGGTAAATAATGCAGTAAAAATGGGTGCTGAGGCCATAATGGATTTAAGTTCATTTGGGGACACACAGAAGTTCAGAAGAAAGCTCACTACTGAATGTCCAGCAATCATCGGTACTGTTCCAATATATGATGCCGTTGTATATTATCACAAGGCTCTTAAGGAAATTACTGCTAAGGAATGGCTTGATATTGTAAGAATGCACGCTGAAGATGGTGTCGACTTTATGACTATCCATTGTGGAATTAACAAAGCTACAGCTAAGAAATTCAGAGCCGACAAACGTCTTATGAACATTGTATCAAGAGGCGGTTCAATCATCTATGCGTGGATGGAAATGACAGGCAATGAAAATCCATTTTTTGAATACTATGACGAAGTACTTGATATATGCCGTGAATATGACGTTACTATGAGTCTTGGTGATGCCTGCAGGCCTGGCTGTATTATGGATGCCTCTGATATATCACAGATTGAGGAGCTTGTTACTCTAGGTGAACTTACAAAACGTGCGTGGGAAAAGGACGTTCAGGTTATGATTGAAGGACCTGGACATATGCCAATCAACCAGATTCAGGCTAATATGGAAATCCAAAAAACCATATGCAAGGGTGCTCCTTTCTATGTACTTGGACCTCTTGTTACAGATATTGCACCTGGCTATGACCATATAACTTCTGCTATCGGTGGTGCTATCGCTGCTACATATGGTGCTTCTTTCCTCTGCTATGTAACTCCTGCTGAACATCTTCGTCTTCCTGACTTAAATGATGTTAAAGAAGGAATTATTGCAGCAAGAATTGCAGCTCACGCTGCTGATATTGCAAAAGGTGTTCCCGGTGCAATCGACTGGGATTTAAAGATGGATAAAGCAAGACGTGTACTTGACTGGGATGCACAATTTGATGCTGCCATAGACCCAGAAAAAGCAAGACGCTACAGACAGGAAGCCAAGCCAGAAAAAGAAGATACCTGCTCTATGTGCGGTAATTTCTGTGCCGTTAAGAATATGAATAAAATTATGGACGGTGAAATCGTTAGTATATTTGATGAATAATACACCAAAAAGCCAGCCGGATATTATTCCGGCTGGCTTTTAATATACTGTTAAATATTAAAGATGAAGCACTCTTTCCTTAATCTCCTGTGTACGTCCCTGATTCCAGAACTGTGTTCCAATATAACCGCATGTTCTTCTTGCAACATTCATCTTATCCTGATTACGGTTGCCACAATTAGGACATTCCCATATAAGCTTTCCATCATCATCAGTTATAATCTGTATCTGTCCTGTATAGCCGCATACCTGACAATAATCGCTCTTTGTATTAAGCTCTGCATACATAATATTGTCATATATGAACTGCATAACAGAAAGAACTGCTGGTATATTATCATTCATATCTGGAACTTCTACATAGCTTATTGCACCACCTGGTGAAAGCTCCTGGAACTGAGCCTCGAACTTCAGCTTGTCAAATGCGTTGATATTCTCTGTTACATGAACATGGTAACTATTAGTTATATAATTCTTATCCGTAACACCTTTTATCTTGCCAAATCTTTTCTGAAGATTCTTAGCAAACTTATAAGTTGTTGATTCAAGCGGTGTTCCGTAAAGACTGAAATCAATATTAGTCTCCTTGGCCCAGCGGTTGCAGGTATCTCTTAAATACGTCATAAGCTTTAATGCAAATTCTGTACCATTAGGATCTGTATGTGTAACACCCTTCATATAGTAAGTACATTCACACAGACCAGCATACCCTAAAGAAATAGTAGAATATCCACCATAAAGAAGCTTATCAATAGTTTCGCCCTTCTTAAGTCTTGCAAGTGCACCATTCTGCCAGAGAATTGGTGCAACATCTGATGGAGTACCTTTTAATCTATAATGTCTGCACATAAGTGCTCTCTTACAAAGCTCAAGTCTTTCATCAAGAATTTTCCAGAATTTATCCATATCCTTACCTGATGAACAGGCTACATCTACAAGGTTAAGCGTAACTACACCCTGATTAAAACGTCCATAATATTTAGGCTTATTATCATTCTCCGGGTCATTATAAGGTGTCAGGAAAGAACGACAACCCATACATGGGAAGCAATGTCCTTCTCCAAACTTATCAACCTTAAGCTTCTTCATAATCTTTTCTGATATATAATCTGGAACCATTCTCTTAGCTGTACATTTAGCGGCAAGCTGTGTAATGTTCCAATACTTTGAATCTTCTCTTATATTATCTTCCTCTAGCACATATATAAGCTTAGGAAACGCTGGTGTAATCCATACACCTTTTTCGTTCTTAACACCCTGTATTCTCTGCTTAAGAACTTCCTCTATTACAAGGGCAAGGTCTTCTCTTGTCTGTCCTTCTGGAACCTCATCAAGATACATAAATACAGTAACAAATGGAGCCTGTCCATTAGTTGTCATAAGTGTTATGACCTGATACTGAATCATCTGTACACCACGTTTAATTTCATCTCTTACTCTTAATTCTGCGACTTCCTTAATCTTATCTTCTCCTGCATCAATTCCAGTCGCCTTGAATTCCTCTGCAACCTGTTTAATGAACTTTTCCCTGCTTATCTGGACAAATGGAGCAAGGTGTGCTAATGAAATGCTCTGTCCGCCATACTGTGAGCTGGCAATCTGTGCAATAGCCTGTGTAGCTATATTACAGGCTGTAGAAAAGCTATGTGGCTTCTCAATCATTGTTTCACTTATAACCGTTCCGTTCTGGAGCATATCTTCAAGGTTCACAAGACAACAGTTGTGCATATGCTGTGCGAAATAATCTGCATCGTGAAAATGTATAAGCCCCTGCTCGTGTGCATCTACAATATCTGCTGGAAGAAGAAATCTTTTAGTAATATCCTTGCTTACCTCTCCTGCCATATAATCTCTCTGTACACTATTAACAGTAGGATTCTTATTGGAATTCTCCTGCTTTACTTCCTCATTATTGCACTCTAAAAGACTTAATATCTGCTCATCTGTTGAGTTAGACTTTCTTACAAGAGCTCTCTTATATCTGTATGTGATATACTTTCTGGCTACTGCAAATGCCCTCATATTCATAATCTGGTTCTCAACAAGATCCTGAATTTCTTCAACATTAAGTGATCTGTTCATCTCCTGGCAGATGCTCTCGACATTATCAGATATTGTTTCAATCTGCTCATCAGAAAGTCTTTCGCTATGTACAACCTCCTTATTTGCCTTTGCAACTGCTGCCATTATTTTACTAATATCAAATGTAACTTCTGATCCACTACGTTTGATTATCTTCATAATTAGTAAACCCTCCCTTTTTACCTGACAATAAATTTCTATTCACATTTAGTATACAAATAAAATTACGCGTAATATTTATTAATAATAAAATATATCATATTGGGGCTTTATCTACCCTAATCGTATATAATGCGCTACACAAGAGTTCTCTTGTATAGCGCAGTTTAAATTTTACATCACATATATCTTCAAGTCAATACAAACACAATATGTTGTGGATTTAATACAATATAAATACAATATACTGCAATATATAAAATTCCCCTAATTACTTATGCCAATAGTAATTAGGGGCTGTTTTTAATCTGTAATATTCATCGCTGCAACATAATCCTGCTCTTCATCACTTATTATTGTATACAATAAAGTTGATGTTATCACAGCACACTCTATCTCATATTCTGCCCACTGTGAAGCTTCTTTGGTCTTATCTATTGTAAGAACACCTTTTATATCATCCCTGCCACCAATAAAGCACTGGATTGTTGAACATATATGCCGCTTCTTCATCTCCTCAACAAATTCAGGAGCTACATCCAGATTTCTGTTGACGAAATCGGCTGATATATAATTCTTATCTCCCATAAGCTTATTAAAGCCATCTGTATTAACATATGGCAGATACTCCGCATCCTCAAGCTGCTGTCCAAATGTCAAACACCTCTTTAAAGCCTTACCTTTATAAATGCTTATGCTGTCCACCTTGTAAGTCTGAATCATATGTTCAAACATATTGCTTACAGCACCCTTTCTGTCTGTGTTAAACTGTAACATAATGTCTGTAAGATATCTTAATTCGCGCATCTCCCTGCCGTCATTAAATATCTTATCCTTCTGGTTAAGAGAATTCTCATAAGACTCTTTATGTATCTCATCCCTGAAAAATACATACCTGTCCCTGCCCTTTTCCTTTGCTACATAAAGACAGAAATCAGCCTTTTTAAACAATTCTTCATATTCGTGTCCATTATTAGGACTGAATGCAACACCTATTGATGTCGTGACCTGAAAATTTTCATAATCATTCTTGAATTCCCACTTAACCTGTGTTCGTATAGCTCTTAATATTCCTCTTAATGAATAATCGTCATTAATTCCATTTAAGACGATCATAAATTCATCTCCGCCTATACGTCCGACAACACCATCTTCACCAACAACCTCTTTAAGCTTCTTGGCTACTCTTGTAAGTACTTTATCTCCATAGAGATGTCCATATCTGTCATTAACCTGCTTGAAATAATCAACATCAAGTATAACTATGCTTACCCTGTTAATCTTCTCTTTCTTAACAAGCTTCTGTGCATACTCTGTTATAGTCTTCTTATTATACACCTTGGTAAGCGAATCCATAGTAAGTTCATCGGCAATCTCAACAATATTACCCATACTGTTAGTTCCGTCAGCAAGAATAATCCTTCCAATAACCATATTCTCACCTGTATACTTAGTATATACAGCTCCTACGAACTTAACCTTTTCCATAGCTTTGCCAAATGTTCTCATATTAGTTGTAAGCTTGACACTGAACTCTGATGTATACAGCTTTATATACCTTATCAGATTATTCAGTTCAACAACGTCCTCTTCAAGAATTCTGCCATCAAGCATATATGCTTCCCATTCATCAATAGGCATTCTAGTTATTACTTCTCTTGAAATGCCTTCATATCTTACAATCTTAATATCCCCAGTCTTCTCAGAATACGCAAATACATACTCGCCTGTGAGTCCCATAACTACTCTTTCCATTGCGATATCGTCACATATCCTGCGATTAGTCTCTACAACACTATCTATATCGATCATCTCTATATCAATATTACGCAGAGCATCATTATTCTCAAATGACAAAAGCTTAATAAGATTCTGTCTGTACTCCCCCTTATAGTCCCTGAATAAAAAGCATTTACCCACAGGACTTCCATCAAACGAATCAATAAGCTCTATTAACTTCTCTTTATCATCTGGATGTACGAACTCCGTAAGACAGCCATATGACGTATTTCCAAAATAGTCATTAAAGGCACGGTTCGTTACATTAGTAAGATAAAATCTGTCTATGACCGCAAGCCGGCGGTCCAGTCTATGTGCTGTCACATAGTCATCCCCGATTCCAACATTCTGTTGTGAATACATATCTAAACCTTCTCCTTAATTCAATTGTCGAAATAACCCTGCGATTATTATAGTTTATAATGCACAAATATGCAACAATTTTATTTGTTTTTTGGTACTTTAGTACCAATGGCAAATCTTGTATTTTATTTTAAATATGTATGTGATACAATACAACATATTGTTAATTTGTTTTAACAATTATATATTATTAATTTAATATGTGGAGGTTTTTTATTATGGAGCGTGTGAAATTCAGCAGAGTAGAGGTGTATCACGGAGACAGTCCTAAGAAGTTTCCGGTATATGAGATTTATCTTGACGGGGTCATTGTAACAAAAGTATCATCTAAGACAGAAGCTGAAGAGATGGTGTCACGCTGGCAGGAAGTTTACAAGTAAGCATATAAGTATAATAACAAATATTACTAGCAATTATAAAGCTGTGGACAAGCATTATCTTTAAAAGATTATTTTTAAGCAAAGATTACTCTTGGATAAAGACTACTTCGGGATAAAGACTACTTTTAAAGATAATTACTGTTCCACAGCTTTTATTAAACAAATTATATAATTTTACCATTGTATATTATATTTTTTATATATAATAAATCTTCTTAAACACCTTAAAGCATTTTCTTCTTCTTAAGGAACCACAATACAAACACACATATAATAAATATTATTACAACAATTATATAAAATCCATACCTGGTTGCTGATAAAGGCATCCACTCACCGGCAACATTCATTCCATATATTCCCGATATTATTGTAGGTATAGCCATAACTATAGTGATTGATGTAAGAATTTTCATTACATTATTAAGCCTGTTATTAATAACCGATGACAACAGCTCTCTTGTACCATCTATAATATCCCTGTATATAGACGTCATCTCGATAGCCTGCTGGTATTCGACTGTTACATCTTCAAGCAGTTCCATATCCTCCGGATACTGTTCAAGTCTTTTGTATCGTCTCAATCTTTCAAGCACAATGCTGTTCGCCCTTAAAGATGTAGCAAAGTATACAAGCGTCGATTCTAATTCGTGAAGCTCGATAATATCTGTATCGTGTGTATCATCGCCAACTCTTTCTTCTATCTCAGTTCTTTTCTTATCAATCCCACGTAAGTAAGCCTGATAAAGCATAGCCGAGCGGAACATCATTTCATATATAAAACGCATTTTCTTCTTAGTACTGAACTCTTTTAACTTATTGCGCACAAAATAGTTAAGCACGGGTGTATCTTCCCTGCATATCGTTATTATTGCATCATTCTTTAATATAATACCTAATGGTATTGTTGTATACATCTTTTTCTCGTGTCGTACCTCAGGTGTTGGTATATCCACAAGAATAAGTGTATAACCGTCTTCAAGACTTATTCGTGAACTTTCTTCCTCATCAAGTGCTGTCGCAAGGTCAGCTAAGTCTATCTCAAAATAGCCTGATACAAGGGATAATTCACTGCTTGTCGGGTCAATCATATTAACCCAGCAGCCTTCTTCTATATTATCAAGCTTTTGCAGTACCTTATTATCTGTCTTATAGATTTCTACCATAATCCACCTTCTTTCTGGTCTTTACGAAAATGTTTCTCTCATCTTTAACCATACTTCTGTAACCTGACGGACACTGCGTTACACACTGTCCACAGCCTATGCACCTGTCTATATCATATACAAGCTCTGCGCGCTCTTTATCATACCACGTTGCATTGGTCGGACAGAAACAGGCGCACCTGTTACAGCCTGTACATTTCGCGTTATCAACTATCTGTGGTCTGTAAAATGCCTTAATCATAAGCTGCGATAAAGCACCCTCCCTGAAGCTTCCATATAAGAAACAGCAGTCTATACAACAGTTGCACAGCACAATCTCTTCATTACCAGAGTATGTGCCATAGTGATATAATGTATGTATACAGCCTTTTTTCTCAAGCGTATCTATAAGCTTTCTGGCTTCATCTATGGAAATGTGTCTTGCAACGCCAGCTTTTTCAAGCTGTACAGCCATTCTTCCAACCGCCATACACGACTCAATCGGCATATCATAGTCACATTTTCCATTCTCAAGCATCTTTTTGGTGCGGCAGAAACAGTTCATAACAGCAATATGTTCTTTATTCCTGTTAAGAATATCCATAACCTCACCCTCTGTATACACAGCCTGCACGGCATCTACATTTTTATTAATCTTAATAATTCTCTTTTTAGCACTCAGATTATTGGCAAAGTCAGGTATAAGCGTTGACATTCTTCCCTGCTCTCTTTGCATATTGCGCTCATTGACACGGTTCATATACATTCTTACAGGTGCTATATTAAGCTTTATAAGAAGCTCCTCAAATTCTGCAAACTTAATAAGAAGCTGTCTTCTCTTATCATTAAGCGGTCCAGAGGCATACAGTTCAACCCAGCCCGGAAATATCGGCGTTATATCATAGACACCTTCCTGCCTGCTCTCCCATATTCCGCCTTTGTCCCTTATGCTTGTAAATACTTTCTCAAATGCCTCACCGTCAAGCTGCCACAATTCTTTAAGCTCATCCCTGCTGTAATATCCGTCCTTCATAAGAAGCATATAATCTATATCCTGCTCACTGAATACTATCTCAAAACACTCAATAATACATTTTACAAGCGGTACAGATAATTTAGACTTGTTATTCATTAGCTTTCCAAGTTCGACAGCCTTTTTCCTGAATTCATTAGTCATATTTATTCTCTTTCTTACTTCTTATCTTTAGAACCAGTTGAACAATGGGCACTGCACGAAGAACAATTGCCGCTACAGGTATCTCCAAGTCCGCTCTCTTTGTGCTTAGATGAAACCCACAGGAACAATACAACTACAACAAATAGTACAACTGCACCAAGTATAATATTAATAATTCCTGACATATCTAATCTCCATTTCTTCTATAATATTTCTATAATATCATTTTTCAAATCTTGCCTTGCTTATCTTATCAGTAAGCGACAAAAGCATATTCTTAATAAGTGTTCTGCTGTCCTTATCAAGTCCGGCATACTGACGTATAACCTCCCTTGTGCTTCTTAATCTGTCTGCTGACACATCTGACAAATTCTTAGCACCGCTGGCATATAAAAGTCCGAATAAAGTTTCAACGAACTCCTCCCTGCGTTCATTATCAACGCTGTTAATCCAGCTGCTTAATGCCTTATTAAGCCTTCTGCTCTGTGCACTTAATTTCTTAGCCTTTACAAGAAAAGCACCAAGCACCTGCCACGACATTGCATCATGCTGCATAAGCCCGCTCTGTGAACTCTTAACAATAATATAATCCTCATCGTGTTCAAGTAACATTCCTACTATCGAATTCTCTGGGACTATGCTTTTGATAAGCGGTAACATTGCCTGATATTTCGCACTTTTTATCATATTCACATCAAATCCAGGGCCATCATTATTGTATACACAATCTATCTTTTTTCTTACTCTCTCACTGCATTTTACAGCCGAATATATAGCAAGATTGCCACCCTTGGAATGTCCGCCTATATAAAGCCTTCCTCTTATGTACTGGCATGTACTATTAATATACTCTACCGCCGCCTCCTGTGACGGAACAGGCATAATAAAGCTCATATTAAAATCCTCTTTCCAGCCGACAAGTGTATCATCTGTACCCCTGAATACAACATAAGTATGCTTAGGGCTTATTCTTATGTGAAATGCCCCGAACTGCTTTTCCAAGGTTTCATCTACTGTATCTACATAATTAGATAAAATCAGATTTCCAAATCTTTTGGAAGCTGCCGCTTTTTTCATAAGAAATGGAGCTTCACTAATAAATGATTTATCCTGCTTTAGTTCATTTTCTGTATACATATCAAAAAACATCTGCGATGCTTCTTTTAATGTAATGCTTCTCTTCTCCTCAGGTGATGGTATAATATCCCTGAAATTAACGTATGCAAGCTGTGCAAGAATAACATTATCAACCTCATTAAAAGGTGACTGTTCAAATGTTATATCCCCACGCCAGTCAAGATAATCCATTATATTTCCCATATATACACCCCCAGCAAATGCTTAATAAACCTTATTTGGATAAAGTCTTAAGTTCATTAACAATATCTATATCAGACTGCATAACCTTCATATTAGAAGTTACCGGCTGTTCTCCTGGCTTTGTCACAGTTATCTCTATAACTGTTCCCTCCTGAATTCCACCATTGAGGCAGTAATTAATAAATGACACAAACTTTGGATGGTTTGCGGCAAATTTATTCTTTAAGTTCATTATTTTCATAATTGATGCTGGATTAACCATATCATATCCTCCGACTATATATTATTATGATTTCGCATTCTGTTATTCTTTAGTATAAGAAATACTACGCATACAACTGCCGTTATTAATTCTGTTGCTGGAAAACTGCTCCATACTCCTGTCATTCCAAACAGCTTTGAAAGGCTGATTGACATAATAAGCATAAGCACAATTCCTCTTAATAATGATACCACAAATGATTCTTTAGCACACTCCACTGCACTAAAATATCCGGCAGATACTATATTAAATCCTGCAAATAAAAATCCTGCAAAATATATTATCATTCCGCTATGTGCATATACAGCAAGTGTCTCAACACCCTCACTGTTAAACAGTGCAACAAGCTGGTCTGTAAATCTAAATACAATTATATATATTACTGCAAAAAGTGCAACCGCTGTAGCAGCACTCATTCTGTACAGCCTTTCAGCATCTTTTCTGTCACCCCTGCCGTAACATTCACTAATAAGCGGCTGTGTTCCCTGGGCAATACCATTAAATATAGCTGTTCCAATATAAGCATAATTAGCAACAACTCCATATGCTGCAATACCGATATTTCCTGTGATTGACAGTAACAGCATATTAAATACAGTTGTAGTAACCGCCGATGCTATCTCACCAATAAATGCGGCTGTTCCAAGCATACACGACTCCCAGAGCATTTTTAAAGACGGAAAGTGCCATTTAAACACAACCGTATTATTCTTACCAAAAAAATGTGTCAGGCACACCAATATACTGCATACAGGTGAAGCTGCAGTAGCCATCGCAGCCCCTAACAGCCCAAGCTTCATTGGAAACATAAATATATAATCAAACACTATATTAAAAAGACTTCCACAAAGTGTCGCAATCATCGCCCTTGAGGGATCATTATCATTTCTTACATATGCACTTACAATGTAATTACACATAAAAAATGGAGTAAACATAAGAAATGTCCTTGTATAGCAGGTTCCAAGTGCCGTAATTGTATCATCTGCACCCATAAGCCTTAAAAGCCTATCTGGTGCAAACAGGCCCACAAGTATAAATACTATGCTTAACAGGCACGCACACATTATTGCATTTGAAAAATAATCATCTGCCCTCTCATCATTCTTGGCTCTTAATATCTTAAATCTTATCGCCGAACCAACACCTATCATTGAGCCAACAGCAAATATAACATTAAATACAGGAAGTACAAGATTAAGAACTGTAATTCCGTCTGCCCCTGCGAATTTAGATATAAAAAATGTGTCTGCAACAACATAACACGATATTCCAAGCATACCGAATATGTTCTGTGACACATATTTAGCAAATTTCTTCCTTATGTCCATTAATATTCCTCATCTTTCCGTAAGCATATACCATATCTTAACCAGAATATTCCAGTTATTTCAATACACTTATATGCCGCATAAACAACAATATTAATATACAGTAATTCAACCAGAAAATCAATTATAGTTTGACATACAAAGTAATATGTTATATAATCCCGTTTGTTATATTTTGATTATAAAAATATTTGATAATATTATTATGATTTAATTGGAAAATGTATCTTAGCTGTATATTTACAGACCATATTGCAATACTATTTTCACGTTCAATTTTGGGGTTTTACACACTTCCTGTATTGCAATACTATTTTCAGGCTTGTGGCTTTGCGTACCAGCACCTGCCTGTCAGCAATGGTACGCAGAAATGAGGATTATTTATGAATTCAGCTTCTAAGATAACAATTATAACAGATTCAGCATCGGATATGCCAAGAAATTTACACAATCAGGTCACAGTTCTTCCTATGACTATATCATTTGGAGATGAACAATTCGAAGATGGTGTCACACTCTCAGCAGATGAGTTCTATATGAAACTCATCGAAAGCGACACTCTCCCTAAGACAAGCCAGGTAAGTCCTTTCGCATTTACCTCTGCCTATGAAACTGCACTCACCCATTCTGATGCCGTTATAGTGATAACTCTTTCTTCTAAATTATCGGGAACTTACCAGAGTGCCTGCATAGCCGCCGAGGATTATGAAAGCGAACACGCCGGCAGCCAGGGGAAAATATATATTATAGACAGCGAAAATGTAACTGTAGGCGAACAGATTCTAATTGAATATGCTTTAAAACTTATTAATGATGGACTGTCAGCCACAGCAATCGCTGATGAGTTAAACTCCGCGAAAAAACGCATACGTCTTGTAGCACTTCTTGATACTCTGGAATATCTTAAAAAAGGTGGCAGAATATCAAGCAGTGCCGCTTTCTTAGGAAATGTATTAAAAATAAAACCTGTAATCGCAATTGATAATGGTGAAGTTGCCATATTAGGTAAAGCCCGCGGCTCAAAGCAGGGCAACAACTTCTTAATTGAACAGGTCAACACCTACGGTGGAATTGATTATTCTATGCCTGTCCTTCTTGGCTACACCGGCTGTTCAACAGAACTTATCGACAAATACATTAAGGACAGCAGCTCTTTATGGGAAAATAAGATTCCTGTTCCGGCCAGAATAAAAGTAGGAGCTACAATCGGAACACATATTGGACCTGGGGGAATTACTGTCGCTTTCTTCTCAACAAAGTAATTATTTTAATTTTTTTGAAATTTTTTCAAAAAAGTGCTTGACACTTTTAACTTTTGCGTGTATTATATCACTTGTGTTCGCGAGAAACCAAACGAACAACACAATATAATATGCGCGAGTGGCTCAGTGGTGGAGCACCTCCTTGCCAAGGAGGGGGTCGCGGGTTCGATCCCCGTCTCGCGCTCTCTTAGATAACAAAAGGGGCTGTCGCTTTAACGATTGAAAATTGTTAAGGTACCAGCCTCTTTTTCCTATAAAAATACGATTTTTAAGTTACTATTTATTAAAATGAATGGGATGTTCCAAAAATTGGCGTACTTTAATAAACCTATACAGGTTTTAAAAATTTTTATTTTGATATTTCTAAATTCAGGCACTTTTTAAAGGAAATAAATGTGTTCCTGTCTTCCCGTTCTGAATCTTATTATGAAGTTTATTTATGTTTCTTGCAATTGCTAAAAGAGTACTTTCAGCGAGTACATTCTCAGTCCCTTTGCTTAGGTATCTTCTGAACTGCATGTCCTGTTTTATGTCTCCAAATGAGCCTTCGGCCTGAATGCTCCGGTTCATCCGATACAATACCCCTTCATCAGATATGATTCGTTCCAAATCCTCTTTTCTGTGTTTTATAAATGTTTTTGCAACTTGTAATACCTTGGTTATTTCTCCTAATGGCGTTTTGTAGTTATTACCTTGCTGAAGATTAAATGCTGGTTTTAATTGACCATTTCCCATGGCATCCTCTTTCATTCTCATAAATGTTGCATCGCTATCCGTTTTTGAATAACTGTTTCTTTCCCCACATATATGTATTTTTTGAGTGTATTCTTTAAGTTTAGAAAGAGCTTCTTCTAATGTTTCGATACTTTTTTGTAATGGTGTTTTTCTTTTGCCTATACCGTGCACGAATGTGATATTTTCAGCATTTTTGAGAGCATACAGTTTCTTGCGTAGTCTCTTTAAATGTTTGATTTTTACTACATTTCCATAAACTATTTTTATGTCATAAAGTTGTTCACATTCAGCTACAAAATCAGCTAATTTAATTAACAGTTTTGCCTGATTTTTTGTAACGGCTTTTTTCCACACAAAAGTATATTTATTGGCATTTGCCTCAATCTTGGTACCATCAATAAAGATAGTTTCACCAGATATTTCACCTAAATCAAAAAGAATATTTGAAACTTCTGCGAGAATACGCTTAGAACAAGGGAGCAAAATGAATGCTTCTGAATCGTGCAAGTGTTGCATGGTCAGGTGCAGAATGCCCTTCTAAAAGAAACATGAAATTGATATCTCTTTTGCAGTTTAATTCCATAGAACGGGATGAATAATCGCCATTCATGTAAGAGTATAAAACAATCTTCAAAAGTGTTCTTGGCGATAAAGAATTTATTCTATCATAAGTAGAATACAAATCAGTCAAATCCATCTCCTCTACAAACTGACTGAGTAACCGCACAGAATCATTCTTAGGAATAATTGTTTCTAATTCGAGTGGAAGTTTTAGTTGATATCCACTCTGATTTAAAGTATAATCTTTTTGTAATTTATTATGTAATAGCATATTAATATTTTACCATAAATCCCAGGTTTTTCGAAGCCTGGGATTTATTTTTTAGATTATATACCGCCTTAACATAAAAGAAGGGGCACCGCACTAATTTCTTAGTGCGACAGCCCCATCTTATACCTATATCTAAAATCCTGGTTTCACTTCGTATAACTTGCCATCAACCTTAAGACTAACCGCACATAACGCTATGCAGCCACGCTTAATACGTATGCCTTTTATCCTTTCAGCTGCCTGGACTGCCATATTTCCACCATACTTTCCATCACCAGCAACCGGCATGTTTAATATAATCTTATCTTTATCCTCGTATACTATATCCATCTTAACTAATAATTCCAATACTCTTAATCCACTTTGTAAAAAGTACTTTCCACTCACCAGTCTGTGCAAAATCATCACCACAGCCATAACCATGGCCACCTGTTCTGAATATATGAAGTTCAGCACTTACCCCGGCTTTTCTTGCTGCCATATAAAAGCCCACACTGTTCTCAGACAATGTTGTTCTGTCATCATCCGTTTCACATATAAATACTGGCGGCATATCCGGTCTTACAAGCTTATCCGGATTATACTTATGCAGTATCTTTGCCTTACTGTCACTGATTCTCTCAAGCACCTGTTCCTCAGACATATATCTTTTGCCTGCTTCAATACAATCGTCAATACTTATAACCGGATATGAACAAACAGCAAAATCTGGTCTTGCTGATAGTTTATCATATTCATCCTTATACTTATAATCCGCATACACATCACTTTCATACGCTGTTGATAATAACGCTGCCATAAAGCCTCCTGCTGAAAAGCCCATAACGCCTATCTTAGCTTCATCTATACCGAATTCCTGCGCCCTTCCTCTTATAACTCTCATTGCGCGCATAGCATCTATAAGTGGGACATCCTCCGCATTATCATGTTCATCTGATGGAAGTCTGCATTCAAGAACAAATGCAGCTATTCCCATACTATTAAGCCACTTTGCAACATCTTCACCTTCAAAGTTGTATACAAGGCGTCTGAACGCACCTCCTGGAATAATCAATACTGCCGGAATCCTTTGTCTGTCTGTACTGTTACCAATACCATCAGGTATATAAGGAACAATATCCGGATCTGTAATGTTCTGCACTATATGCTTTACTCTTCCATCAGGCATATCTTCAGTGTAATATTTTCTTGTAAGCTTAAGGTTCTGCGAACCCGGAGCCCCATGCTCAAACAGCCTTATTTTGTTTAATGGTGTCTTAAACACCTCATTCTGCGTATCTGTCATATCTACTCCTCCCTGCTCTCAAGAAACAAAAGCTTATTAGCCTGTATGCTCAGCTCATCATAATGTATAAGCATATCACTCTCATCATATTCTTCCGGAATCACTTTATAGCCTTCAAACCTTATAAGATTCTTGAAATATTCTTCCACATCTGCTGTCTGCTTAACAACAACCTCACTGAATGCTACTCCCTCTTCTGACTCCTGAAAATCTGGTCTGTAAAGAAGCTCACCGGTAATTATATTTTCTTTATCGGCTACAAATACAGCTTTGGCATAATATTTGTTACTGTCCGTTGTCGCAAGACGTATTCTTCTTGGTGGTGCCATCGTCTTATCATTCATGGCATTCGCTTTCCTGACTTCTTCTGAATCAAAATATTCCTTTTCAATTATCATATTTAACCTTCTTTCTGTCATATAAATCACTCATAGTTTTACAATATCCAAAACAGGACGATATATTTAAGGTTCTTAATTGATATATGTTCTAAACAGGCTTTTGTATCAGGGGAAACTATTTTTCCATTTTTTAGCCCCCAAAATGGAATTTATTTTTTCACTTTCTTTTCCACAGTTTTGCATTAAATAAATTCATTTTCTTCTTTTCACCTTGCTTCTTTTTGAAAAATTATATTTCCTTTTTTATGAAGAATTTCGGAAATTAGATTTGCGTGATACAAAGAAGTAATTGTCTACCACTATGCTAACTCACATAGTGCTAAACGTCAATTATTTCTTACCATTATATTTCATCTGGTCTGACTTCTGTTGAATTAACTTCACGCACTATCTGCATCATATAATTTTTATTCATATCACCATTATCAGGAACTAATATAAGTTCGTGTATGCTGCTTGGTAAAACATATAGCCCTTTACAATTATTACCAGTTTAATCCTTCACCTTATTTAAACAATCCTTTAAAATGTCTGTGTTATCGTAAAGCAATAAAGATACCCCGAATGTTCTGTCTTTATT
Source organism: Lachnospira sp. CLA-JM-H23 (assembly GCF_040096425.1). Classification (NCBI taxonomy): domain Bacteria; kingdom Bacillati; phylum Bacillota; class Clostridia; order Lachnospirales; family Lachnospiraceae; genus Lachnospira; species Lachnospira sp. CLA-JM-H23. Next base: position 448 of record NZ_JBBMET010000005.1, on the reverse strand, counting down.
AGATAGCACATAAAGGCTTGTATCAAAATCATCTTTATCCATATAAGGGTATAACTTTTCTGCTATATTAAAAAATTCTGGTGTATTTTGTTCCATAGTATTCTTATAAGCATAATCCCACAATTTATTTACGGCATCATTTTTATCTATTCCCCATATGTCTAACATCTGATTAGTAATAGTTGCAGGAGCACCACGTTCAATCTGTAAGTAATACATTACCGACAAATCATCTGTAATAGGGAAGTGTGGAGCATTACTGAATAATTTTTTATTTGCCTGTGTATTAACAATTATAAGAACATAACTGCAGATGCTGGTTATGAGAGCGAGGAAAACTATCTGTTTCTTGAAGCTAATAATCAGATAGTATTCATAAAGCCGGCTAATTATGAGATATCAAAAACAAGGAAATACAAGAATGATATTGGAAAGATAGAAAACATGG